>JACQUH010000294.1 GCA_016210375.1 Chloroflexota bacterium | reverse complement strand
CCTGTTCCAGAACGGCGCTGCCACGCTGTCCGGGCTGGTGGAGATGTACCGGGAACGTATCCGGCGGGGGGAGCTGGACCACAAGGACATCACCTTCATCATGGTCAGCGGTGACGGCGGGATGGACATCGGCATGGGGCCAACCATCGGCGCCGCGCTGCGCAACCACCACATGATCGTCATTGAGTACGACAACGAAGGCTACATGAACACCGGCAGCCAGCTCAGCTATACCACTCCCCTGGGCCACCTAACGTCCACCAGCCACGTGGGCCAGGCCCAGGGCGGCAAGACCTTCCACCACAAGGATACCCTGCAGATCATGGCCGCCTGCCACATCCCCTACGTCTTCTCCTCGGTGGAAGGGTACGCCGACGACCTTGTCGGGAAGGCAGCCAAGGCCCAGTGGTACGCCAGGAACGCAGGCCTCGCCTTCGGAAAAGTGCTCATATCCTGTCCCCTCAACTGGCGCGCCCCCGACGAAGCGGGGACAGACATCGTGCAGGCGGCGGTGGACTGCAACTTCTTCCCCCTGTACGAGGTGGAGGAAGGCAAGACCACCATCACCTACGACCCCGCCGCCGTGGGACGCAAGGTCTCCGTGGCGCAGTGGCTTGGCATGATGGGCAAGACGCGACACCTCGTGACGCCCCAGCACCGCGAGCAGTTGGAGCGGTTTGAGGCCGAGGTAGAGCGACGCTGGCGCAGGCTGAAGGCCATGCACCAGCACCCAGACCTGTAGGCGGTGCCGTCTCCCTTGAGGGGAAGCGCAGGATTCCCCTTCACCCCAGGGGGGAGCAGGTCAGGGCCTGGCCTGAGTGGAACTAAGGAGTTTTGTCGTTCTGAGCCATGACGGTAGTCAGGCGAAGAATCCAGGGGGAGAGCCACAAGGATGGTTCGCCTCATTCCTACAGGTGCAAGGCCATGCACAGGCACAGGCCCTGGATTCTTCGCGAGACTAGAGCCTGTGTTGGTGGGAGCCTGTTTACCACCTCGCCCAGAATGACAGACAATCCGACGCAAGATTCACTTTGTCAGCACCTTCCCAACGACTGTCAGGGTGCGGCGTACAAAGCCCTGCACCGCAGAACCGACAAAGTAGAGGAGCAGGCGTGGCGACGATAGTACACAAGCGGGACCTCACCCCTATCACGTCCCTCTTTGAGGTGGACGCTCCCCTGATCGCCCGCAACGCCCGGCCAGGGCAGTTCGTTATGGTACGGGCAGACCAGCGGGGCGAGCGCATCCCCGTCACCATCACCGACTCAAGCAAAGAGCGGGGCGTCATCACCCTCGTCATCCAGGAGGTAGGCAGGACCACCCGCATGGTGCGGTCCCTGGAGCAGGGCGACGACATCCTGGACTTCGTTGGCCCCCTGGGCCGCCCGGTAGAGCTGCCAGGGCGCGGGCGGGTCGCCCTGGTCGGCGGCGGCTTTGGCGCGGGGGCCATCCTCAGCCTGGCCAAAGAGCTCACCGTCCGGGGCGTCCACGTCTCCTCCATCGTCGGCGCCCGCAACCGGGACCTCATCATCCTGGATAAAGAGGTCGGAGCCCACAGCAAGCGCCTGTACCTCTGCACCGACGACGGTTCCGTCGGCTTCCACGGCTTTGTCACCGGCCAGCTAGCAGCCCTGGTCCAGGAGGGCGATCCCTTTGATGAGGTCTTCGCCATCGGCCCCGTGGCCATGATGCGGGCCGTGGCCGAAACCACCGGTCGCTTTGGGATCAAGACCCAGGTCTCCATGGACCCCATCATGGTGGATGGCACGGGGATGTGCGGGGCCTGCCGCCTGACGGTTGACGGACAGCTAAAGTTCGCCTGTGTGGACGGCCCCTTCTTTGACGCCCACAAGGTCAACTTCGCTGAAGCCATCGTTCGCTCCAAGACCTACGTGGATGAGGAGCGCGCCGCCATGACAACTGCCGTTGCGAGAGGGTAAGCCGCTATGCCAATGGTGCAGCTCAAGAAGACGCCCTTGCCTGCTCTGGACGCCATCCAGCGACGGGATGGGTTCCAGGAGGTAAACCTGGGCTACACCCCTGCCCAGGCCCTGGCCGAGGCGCAGCGGTGCCTCCTGTGCCAGGAGCCCGCCTGCGAGGACGGTTGCCCCGTGGGCGTGCCTATCCGGGATTTCATCAAGCTAATTGCGGAAGGCAAACCCCTGGAGGCCGTCCGCCGCATCAAGCAGGTCAACTCCCTGCCAGCCATCTGCGGGCGGGTGTGCCCCCAGGAGCACCAGTGTGAGTTGCGGTGCGTCATCAGGGGCAAGCAGGAGCCGGTGGCCATAGGAGCCCTGGAACGCTACGTGGCGGACTATGAAATGAATGACCGCCCTGGGGCAGCCGGCGTCAGCAGTGGACATAATGGCAGCACGAGCAACGGTCACAAGGCCAGTGCGAAGGTGGCCGTGGTGGGAAGCGGGCCAGCCAGCCTCACCGCTGCGGGAGACCTGTCCCGCATGGGCTACCAGGTGACTCTCTTTGAGGCGTTGCACCTGCCGGGCGGCGTGCTCATGTACGGCATCCCAGAGTTCCGCCTGCCCAAGAGCATCGTTGCGGCGGAGATTGACAAGCTGCGAGAGCAGGGCGTTGAGATCCGGTGCAACACGGTCATCGGCAGGACCATCACCATAGACCAGCTCATGAACGAGATGGGCTACGCCGCCGTCTTCATTGGAAGCGGCGCAGGGTCCCCCAAGTTCATGGGCATCCCTGGCGAGAACCTCACGGGCGTGTACTCTGCCAACGAGTTCCTGACCCGCATCAACCTTATGAAGGCCCACTGCTTCCCAGACTACGATACGCCCGTCAAGAAAGGCCAGCGCGTCGCCGTCGTTGGCGCGGGGGACACGGCCATGGACGTGGTGCGCACCGCCATTCGCGTGGGCGCCAAGGAGGCTTCCGTCGTCTATCGCCGCACGGAAAAGGAGATGACCGCCCGCGTGGAGGACTACCGCCACGCAGCAGAGGAAGGCGTTATCTTCCGATGGCTCACCACCCCCGTTCGCCTTGTGGGCTCCGGGGATGGCTGGGTGCGTGGCATGGAGTGCGTTCGCATGGAGCTGTGCGAGCCCGACGAGTCCGGCAGGCGACGTCCCATGCCGGTGCCGGGCTCCGAGTCTGTCATGGAGGTGGACCTGGTGGTCATGGCCCTAGGCACCAACCCCAACCCAACGGTGTCCCAGTCAACCCCGGGCCTGGCGACGGACCAGTACGGGCATATCAAGGCAGACCCCCTCACCGGGGCGACCAGCAAGCCAGGGGTCTTCGCCGGCGGAGACGTAGTGACCGGGTCGGCCACCGTGATTCTGGCCGCCGGCGCCGGCAAGCGTTCCGCCCTCGCTATCCACAGATACCTCAGCGAAAAGCTCAACGCCTCGGTGCCGGGCCGGGCCGCCGGCTCGCACTAAGCAGCGGCGGCCGACTGCGCGTTCTGGGAAAGCCCGAGGATGGTGTCCACGGCTGCTTTGACATCAATCTTTGCGGTATTGATGACAACGTCGTACAGCCGAAGGTCCTCCAGGTTCACCTTGAAGTACCGCTTCAGGTACGCCTTCCTCTGTCCGTCTATCCGCGCGATCATGGCGCGGGCTTCCAGTTCGCTGATTCCATTTCGGGCCATGATACGCTTTACGCGCAGTTCCAGGGGGGCAGTGACGAAGACGTGGAACGCGCGCTCCTGCTGCTGGAGCATCACCTGGGTGCCCTTGCCGGTGAAGACAACACTGTCATCGGTAGCCAGGTCATGCACAATCTCCTCCAACGCACGCTTGTAGGCGTTGGCGTCGGTGGGCAGGGGCAAGTGCTCGTAGTAGGATGCGAGCCCCAGCACGCCCATTTGCCCAGGCGAACCGGCGACCATCGCCCAGGGCTGCTGCAACACCCGACCCAGGGCATCCTGGATGCGCTCCCGCCGAGTGAGCGGCACCCTTTCCATCTCTTCTACCTCCTCTATCGGGACATCCAGCCGCCTGGCCACCTCATGGAGGATCTGGCGGTCCATCACATGGGCGTCCAGCCTGAACGCCAACGTGCGGGCGATCTCGCTGGTGAGGCTTCCGGAGTGACCTCGGATGGTTATGACGGGCATCTGTTCCACCTCCTTTCGTACCGTATGAGGGCCGTTTCTTGTTAGGACGCCTTGGGTCCAAGCTGTCTCTCTGCCTCTCCCGCGGCCCTCCCCGGAAGTAGACTCGTACTTCCTTCCCGCGTACCCGCATAGTTGAAGGGACAGACTACCGGTAGACGGGTTTCCGATAGGCAGAGTCTCAGAGCTGGGTATGATGGAGTTGCGCATCGGATACGAGCCGAACGCACGCGTGGAAGACCGGGCGAGGCATGGCAGGCTGGGTAGCGAGGGTTGCTCCTCGTCTGTCAGGACCGCTGAGCCTCGGCAGAGACTTCGCCTACAATGGCGAAGAGGCGTCAGGTAGCGCGGCCTCTTCAGCCGAAGTGTATCGGACTTCCCCATCGTTTGCAAGATGACCCGCACTTCAGGCTCCGCTTGCTTTGGCGTGTTGTTCAATCCCCCCGATTAGAATCGGAGGCTTACCCAAACCAAACCTGGCACTTATGGTAATTGAGTAAATAAGTTGCCAGTGAGACCCGACCTTTCCCCCTATGGTCCCCCTCTCCGTTGCGGAGAGGGGGACGGTGATTTGAGGAATCGGTGTGATGCGGCAGAGCCGCATCACACCGATTCCAACCAATCTTCTCCCCCTACCCGTGTGGGAAGGGGGAGCCAGAGAGGGTTAGGTCGGAACCAAATTGGCAGGTTATTTCGTCAATAACCTTTAGTGCCAGGTCATGCCAAACGTCACTGCCAAGCAAACGGGACACGCACTTCAGGCATGAGATACCACGGCATGCGTCTCCTTCCGGGCGATTCCCAGCCTCGGGATGGGCATGATGGTCATCCCCGCCGGCTTGCGGCTCTCCCCTGGATTGCACCGTTGGGATACAGGGCTCTCTGGGTGGACCCGGGCCCCAGCTCAGAGAGCGGCAGATTTCGTCACTAAAAGAGGCGTCGTTTTCAGGATATGTTCAGGAGCTCGTCCAATGCATTCAGCCACTGTTCAGGGCCACGGCGTACCATGAAGCAGGGATAGGGCAAAAGCTGCCTGGCGTCAAACATGGGCGACGGATAGGGATGGCAGCGGCTTCTTCCTCACAGGGAGCGGGGGTGGAGAGACGCGAATGCCACAGGTCGTCACGGGGCTGCAAGGGCGTCTGATCCTTTACCTGGTCCTGGCGCTGGTGGTGTTGCTGGGCGCCTTTGGCATACTCAGCCTCCAGACGGTGCGCCGGGCCCAGAGTCAAGCCTTCTCTCAACAGCTTCAGTTGGCCCATGCCGTGGCCAGGGGGATAGAGCGGGACTTTGCCCACATCGGCTCGGATGCCCATGCCTACCTCTCTTCGCTGCCTTCCTCAGGAGACGCGGCTCAAACCCTCTCCTCTCTTCATGACCACCTGGCGAGCAAAGAGAGCGTCAGGTACTTCCGGGTGAACAGCGTCCGCCTGGTGGACGCGGGCAAGAACGTCCTGGCGGCGGTGCCCTCCGACTCCCCTACCCTTCCGGAGACATTGCCCGCAGGGGACATCATCCCGCAGGCAATCTCGGGACACGCCGTCGCTATCGGGTCCTCCCGCCTCATCGTTGACAAGGGAGCCCCCTTCGCTTCAGTAGTCATTCCTCTATCCTTTCCCGGCTCGTCCGAGGGAGTGGCCCTGGTGGTGGATACGGTCGGGATCGCGACTATTGACCTGTTTTCATCTGCGAATGAAGGGATTGGCGGGGACGGCAGCGAGACCTCGGAGGGAAACGGCCCGTACTCCGTGGAGGTGTTGGACCCGACTGGCACTGTTTTGACAACCTCCATGGGCGAAAGGATCCTCGGGGCCGCCAGCTATCACTATGCAGTTATGAGGAAGTACATAGCCCGTGGAGAGGAGGGCGCCATTGTGCACCGGCCCGGAAAGGGACGCCCGGACCACATCGTGGCGGCGGTCCCCCTTGCAGGGACTCCCTTCTTCTTGCTCGCGGAGGAGCCCGGGGGACTGCTCCTGGACTGGCCCCAGCAACTTCGGAGCCAGGCCATCTTCCTGGGGGGAATCGCAGCGGTGCTCATCCTGGTCGTGGGTTGGGTGGTAGGCCGCCAGATCGTGCAGCCCCTCAGAGCGTTGCGCCGCGCCACCGTGCGCATCAAGGATGGCGACCTGAAGACCCCGGTGCAGGTGAAAGCCCAGGGCGAAGTGGCGCAACTGGTGGCAGAGGTGGACGCCATGCGGGACAGGCTTCAAGACACCGTCTCCCGGCTGGATGGTCTGACCCGGAGCCTCACAGACCAGGTAGAAGAGAGGACCAGGAGGCTCCATACCGTACTCCTGCGGCTGATGAACGCCCAGGAGGAGGAGCGCCGGAGAGTGGCCCGGGACCTGCACGATGAAACGGCCCAGGGGCTCAGCGCCCTGGGCATCCTCCTGGACGAGGCGGCCCTCAACGCAGAGGCGGAAGGGAAAAACGCCCTGGAGAATATCCGCGGCGCACGAAAACAGGTCAATCGTCTGGTGGAAGAGACCCGGCGCCTGGCCTATGCTCTGCGACCTTCAGTGCTGGACGACGCCGGCCTTGTCCCGGCCCTGCGCTGGTGCGCCGAGGCCTACCTGGAGACCAGCGGAGTCCAGACCTCTTTCAACGTCTCCCGGCCAGAGCTGCGCCTCCCCGAGGCGGTGGAGGTGGCCCTTTTTCGCGTGGGCCAGGAAGCGATGAACAACATTGCCCGCCACGCCCATGCTGTTCACGCCTGGATCACCATAGAGCACCAGGGGGAGATGGCAACGCTGACGGTCCGGGACGACGGCATAGGATTCAACGGGGGGCCGGTGACGGAGCACACCGGTTCGGCCTGGGGCCGTGGCTTGGGCCTTGCCGGTATGCAGGAGCGCATCGGCCTCCTGGGCGGAAGGATGAATATCTCATCGGTCCCTGGCCAGGGCACGACGGTGACCGCCCACGTGCCCACGGGCCCCATGGAGTAAGCGACTATCTCAAGAACCATCTAGCGCCGCCCCCTGAAGGGCGAGGCGCGATGCCCCAGCTTTATGGTCATGGGCTTTATAACCCGACTCCGCCTGGCACTGAAGTGCCAGGTTTGGAATGCAACCAACCCCCGACTTTAGTCGGGGGTTGAACAGAACATCTATTCAGTCAACGACCTTCAAGCTGGGGGGAAGAATACTATCTCAGGATAGTTTCCGGGAGGAGCCGCCATGAGGATAGTGCTGGCCGACGATCACACCGTGCTTCGCCAAGCCCTGGCGCGGGTGCTGGCCACGCGCCCAGGCATTCAGGTGGTGGGGGAGGCCGCCACCGGCACAGAGGCCGTGCGTTTGGCCCAGGAGCTGCAACCGGACGTTATCTTGATGGACATCACCATGTCGGACATGGACGGACTGGCGGCCACCGCCCGCATCCAGGCCCTGGGGTTGCCCGTGAAGGTGCTGATGCTCACCGTTCACGACCGGGATGAATACCTGTTCAAGGCATTGCAGGCCGGAGCCCTGGGCTACGTCCTGAAGGGCACAGACCTGGAAGAGCTCCTTACAGCGGTGAGAGTGGTCGCCAAGGGGCAGGTCTACGTCCAGCCCGCCATGGCCTCCAAGCTCGTGGCAGACTACCTGCAACGGGCCAACGCCAGGGGGAGCACGGGGGACCCTCTGGACGACCTCACCCCCAGGGAGAAGGAAATCCTGAACCTCATTGCCAGCGGCTTCACATCGGCCCAGATTGCCAGCCGGCTCGTTCTGAGCATCAATACAGTGCGGACGCACAGGGATAACATCATGGCTAAGCTGGGCCTTCACAGCAAGGCCGCCCTCATCCGCTACGCCGTGTCCAAGGGCTTGATAGAGCCAACGCCGTAGAAACTATCTCAGAACTCCCTTTGGCGCCGCCGCCTGATAGTCACTAACAGGATAATCTGCCATTCGGCTTCAGACCTAACCCCCTCTGGCTCCCCCTTCCCCAAGGGGAAGGGGGAGAAGATAGGTTTGAATCGGTGTGATGCGGCTCTGCCACATCACACCGATTCTTTAGAATACCGCCTCCCTCTCCTGGGAGGAGAGAAAGACCACAGGGAGAGAGGTTGGGTCTGATTGGTATCATGATTGTTCAAGGACCATAAGGAGCCTGTCTTATAGAGTTTGACGTCTCACGGATGTCGTCGCACCAACCCACGTTGTGTATCTCCTCAGCCAGTATCGTTGGCCGTTATTACGATAGGACGTTAGCCCATTACGGTTCCTGACCTTATGGGACAGGCTCTAAGGGGGCGGCATTATACCTCAGCCCTTCGGCTGAAGGGCTGAGGCGCAGAAATCCAACTTGAGATAGTTACTCAGGCCGATTTCGGGCCATGCCCCCCAACGCCCCACTGATCCGGTGGGGCGTTTTGTGTTGTAGCCTCCTGGCATCCGTACTACTGCCCCAGGCGAACGGGGCCCACCTTCCGCCGCAGGCGGGCTTGCTCGGGACGCCTGCCCTACCCTCCTTCGCCTTATCCCATTAGTTCCCCTGACCGTGCGCAGTAGCCCGTTTCCCATGTCACACCCCCACGCACGATACGCAAAGTAATGTGCTTTGCACTGCAAGCTCCTCCGTATCTGTGATAGCTGCGAGGGCGTCCGGCGTTCACACTGAAAAGCGAAGGGAGAAGAGACGTGCGACGTGACCGCGTGGCCGTCCTTGGGGAAGAGGGCCTCTTCCAGGCTAGTCTGATGGAGGCCCTGGCGACGCAGCGTTGGTTTGAGGTCCAGAGCTTTTCCACAGCAGACCCGGAAGCCGCCGTGGCGCAGGTCAGTGCCTTTCAGCCCCATGTGGTCCTGGTGGTGAGGAGCAGCGGTGAGCCTGTCCCCCAGGCAGTCTTCTCCCAGATGGAAAAAGGTGTCCCTATCCTCACCCTGGACCCAAAGGAGCCAGCGATGACTTTTTCCTTCCAGGAGCGCAAGGCCTCCACCACTCTGGACCGGGTCCTGGAAGCCCTGCGGGCCGCCCGTCCCCTGTTCAGTGGCCGCAGGGAGGGACCCAGGACGGCATCCAGGGGCAAAAGAGACGCTGACGGAGGTGGCGCATGAATGAGAGGGCAGACCTGGCCATGGCACAGCAGCCGGATGGCCCCAGGAACGTTCCCAGAGGAAGAGGATGGGTGAGCTGGTTGCTGGCAGCGGCTGCGTGCGTGTATGGAGTGGAAGCGGTGCTCATTATAGCAATGCGTGTACCTGACTGGGTGATCGTGGGGTCCCTGGCCGCGGTTTTCGGGCTTGTGGGCCTGGCATGCCTGGTGGGCATAGGGCGCGCCCTTCAGGCAAGAGTGCTGACGCCATCTACCTTGTGGCAAGGGTACCCCAGTTACGGCGCCCAAGGGACAAGAGGGCCGGTGAAGGAGGTGGCCCATGCCAAAGCAAGAGGTCCCAGCAGCGATGCTGCAATCGGGCGGTCCCAGGTACCCGTCTCAGGGGAAAAGCTGGGTAACCTGGCTGCTGGCGGCGGCGGCCGCAGTGTACGGAGTTGAAGCGGTGCTCCTCCTGTCCATGCCTGTGCCGACATGGATGGTCTGGGGGCTCCTGGCAGTGGTGACAGGCCTTGTCGCTCTGGCGTGTCTCATCGGCACAGGGAGCGCTGTCTGGGCGAAGGCGGAGCCGGGACTGGCCCAGCGGCGGGAGCAAAGACGCTCCCGGGACGCATGGGTGCAGTTCTGGGAGGACCTGGCTCAAAGATCGGTGCGGTAGCCCCAGGACAGGGCGTTGAGAGATTGGGGCCGTCTAAGGAGTAGCCCCACCAAACTAGCGAAGGAGGTGTGCCATGCAAGTCCTAGCGATTATCGGCGGTGTTGTAGCTGTAGGAGTCCTTTCGGTCCTGCTGGTCTTGGCCGTCAAGATAGTGAAGCAGTGGGAAAGAGGGGTGGTGCTGCGGCTGGGAAAGGTCACCGGAGTCCGCCAACCAGGTCTCCGGCTCATCATCCCCATCATTGACCGCATGACCAAGGTGGACACGAGGATCATCACCTACGTCCTGGAGCCTCAAGAGGTCATCACCAGGGACAACGTCACTATCAAAGTAAACGCCGTAGTGTACTTCAAGGTGGATAACCCAATCTCAGCGGTGATCGCAGTCGCGAACTACGTTGGGGCAACCGTTCAGATTGCCCTCACCACCTTGCGAAGCGTCCTGGGGCAGTCGGAGCTGGACGAGGTGCTAGCGCACCGGGATGAGATCAACAAGAAGCTCCAGCACATCATTGATGAACAGACGGAGGAGCCCTGGGGAGTGAAGGTCACCGTGGCTGAGGTGAAAGACGTCCTGCTCCCCGAAACCATGCAGCGCGCCATGGCCAGGCAGGCAGAGGCGGAAAGAGAGAGGCGCGCCAAGGTGGTCCACGCAGAAGGCGAGCACCAGGCGGCGAAGGCCCTGGGCATGGCAGCCGACGTTATCTCCGCGCACCCCGTGGCCCTTCAGCTTCGCTACCTCCAGACCATGGTGGAAATGGCCAGCGAAAGGAGCAGCACGATAATCCCTATCCCGCTGGACATATTTGACATCTTCCGCAGCCTGCGGGATAGGGGCAACGGTGCGGTGGCTCCAAGGCTGGAGAGCCGGGAGTACGAGGAAAGCGCGGTGGGCAGGGACTGATCCGGGTTTTCCTTGAACAGGGCCATCATGAGGGCAAAACGCGATGGAGAAGGAAGCGAACTATCAGAGGTGGCAGGCCAGCCGCCGCCGGCTGCTGAAGCTCATGGGCGCTGCAGGGGCTGCTGCTATCGCCGTACCCCTGGTGCCAAGGCTGCTTACCAAGGAGGCGGGCGCCTCTTCTGGAGAACCTGCGACGGAGGAACCTGCCACCCCTCGGCGGCTCCGCCGGTGGGCTATGGTCATTGACCTGCGCAGGTGCGATGGGTGCCAGGGCATTGGCAAGCCTCCCCAGTGCACCGCCGCCTGCGTCCAGGGCCGTTTTGTGCCAGAGCCCATGGAGTGGATAGAGGCCTACGAGCATGACCTCCCGGGTGGGGGCACGCAGTTCCTGCCCACGATCTGCATGCAGTGCCAGAACCCTCCCTGCGTGAACGTTTGCCCGGTGGGAGCTACCTGGTCCACTCCTGAGGGGATAGTGCTCATCAACCAGGAGCGCTGCATCGGGTGCCGCCTGTGCATGGCAGCGTGTCCCTACGAGCGACGTTTCTTCACTTGGGGCGAGCCACCCGTTCCTGTGGAATCTCACTTCGTGCAGTACAGCCCGGAGCACCAGATCCCCATGAAGCGGGGCGTCGTGTACAAGTGCGACTTCTGCCCAGAGATGCTTCGGGCGGGCCGCCTGCCCTATTGCGCTCAAGCCTGTCCTGGCAAGGCCATCTACTACGCAGACCTGGAAGAGGACGTAGCGACCAACGGTGAGGAGGTGGTGCAGCTTTCCCGCCTCCTCACCGAGAACGCAGCTTACCGGTACAAGGAAGGCTTGGGGACCCGTCCTCGAGTCTACTACATTCCGGGCTACGGGGAGGAAGTCGGACGCGATCCCTACACCAAGGGTCGGCTGGCAACGGAATGGCCCTGGCAAGAGAAGACTAAGGGAGCGAAGCAATGGAAGCGATCCGGCCGCTGAACCACAGCCAGCGCCTTCTGGAGACGCTGACCCTGGCTCCGCTGCGAAGCACCAGCAAGGCGTTCTATCTCCTGGTGGCCGTCCTGCTGGGGATCATCGCGTGGGGAGTCTACGCATACTCCCTCCAGCTCCGTGATGGGCTCATCCTCACGGGGATGCGCGACCGTATCTCCTGGGGCCTCTACATAGCCATGTACGTGTTCTTTGTGGGCGCCAGCATGGCAGGAACCTTCGTCTCTGCCATCCTTCGCATCACCAAGGCTGGATGGCGTACGCCGGTCACCCGCGCCGCCGAGATGGTCACCGTGGCTGCCCTACCTATCGCCTTCCTGTTCATCCTCTTCAACTCCCGGCAGAGCCCACAATGGACCATCTACAAGCTGACCGTGTTCAGCCGGTGGGAGTCCCCCATCGCGTGGGACATGTACGCCCTCACCACCTACCTCACCGCGAGCCTGATCTACCTCTATGTTGCCCTCATCCCGGACCTGGCCTACGCCAGGGATCACATAGGGGCTCAAGCTACGGCGTCGCGACGCTGGTTTCTCAAGACCTTTGCCATTGGCTGGCAGAACGGCGCCCTTCAGCGGCGCTACCTCCAGCTGGCGGAGACGGTGATGATGATCCTGGTCCTCCCTATCGCCGTGGCTATGCACACGGTAACGGCCTGGCTATTCGCCATGACCCTGCGAGAACCCTGGGACAACCCCATGTTCGGCATCTACTTTGTGGGAGGTGCAATCTTCTCCGGAGTGGGCATCATCGTTATCCTTATCGCTCTCCTCAGGAAAGTGTACAGGCTAGAGAGCTTCATAACCCGGAAGCACTTCCTCTACCTGGGGTATCTGCTGGCCGCCCTGGCCGGCGTCATGTTCTATTTCAATGTGAGTGACTTCGTTACCCACGCCTACAAGCTCCGGGGGGACATGTCCCGTTACCTGGAGGAGCAGTTCACTGGGCCCATGGCTCCCCTCTATTGGGCCTATTTCTGGGGAGGCCTTGTAGCGCCCATCGCCATTGTGCTGCTGCCCTTCACCCGGAACATCGCCGGCATTGTGGTGGCCTCGGTGCTGGTGAACGTAGCGATGTTCATTGAGCGATACCTCATCGTCGTGGGGGGACTGGGCCTGCCCCTGAATCCCTATGAAGTCGCCACCTACTCGCCAACGTGGGTAGAGTGGTCCCTCCTGGCTGCTGGGGTTGCGGTGTTCATGCTCATCGTCGTGGTGATCCTGAAGCTGGTGCCAGCCCTGGCCATCACCGAAATGATGGAAGAGAACAGACTGGGGAGCAACCACGACTCCCTTCTGCCGCCATTGGGGGAGAGGCCTGGACAATCCTTGGAAGGCAGAAGAGGCGCCAGATGACTGCGCCCGTGGCTGGGGAGGGTGCAGCCCGCGCTCTTCCGGGCCGAGAAAGCGGCGTACTGCTAGTGTAGTGAATCCAAAGATCGCTACAAAAGTCATTGCAACGAAAATGACTTCCTCCCCCCTTGCGGGGGAAGAAGTCATTTTCGTAGCTCAGCAACAGCTAGAGCACCACGCTCACGTCCTCCTCGCCGATGGCGAACCGGGTGCCAAAGGGAGCGGACATGTCCCTCAGGCGGCTGACGACCTCCGGTAGCTCCGAGGGCCGGGAAAACACCGGCGGACCGTTCCCGCGGATGGTACCAGGG
>JACQUH010000029.1 GCA_016210375.1 Chloroflexota bacterium | reverse complement strand
CTGCAGCGACATGTAGGAGACTGAACAGTTCTTCTGGCCAAGGAGCTCTTGGACGCGGGTAAGCGTGAGTTTCTCTACCTGCACCCACTCCCTGATAGTCTCGGCCCATCCCTCCAGCGTCTCCCCGGCTGGTCGCTTAGTCCGGCGCGGTCCGGCCAGATTCAATTGAACCAGTTGGGCCATCTGAAAGTCGTCCGCAGCAAACCCGCCGCGTGTCAGCCCGCACTCCCTGGCGGCCCGGATATACTTCTTTACCGTGTTGCGGGAGATCCCTGTGCCGCGGGAGATGACCTGCATCTTCTCGCCCGACTGCCAGCGCCTGATTATCTCTTTCACTTCCACTCGGGAAACCTCCTTGAATGTCATTGCCGCTCCTCTCTCAGAGTTTGGCGACAATGATAAGAGTTCCCGGGTGGTCAAAGACCCTGGTGAGGTGGTCAAAGTTCTTGGTGACGGAGCCTTAGACGGTGGTCAATGTTCCTGGTGAATCACAGGAGTACTGGTGGCACGGCACCTGTGGCGCCTGCTTGGCCTGGATGAGGTGATCCGGGAGGTCCAGGGGACGGGGCACAGACGATCGAGTGGCGCTTCTCTTGAGGAACGGGCCTTCGTCCTGGTGGCGAACCGGCTCTGTGCTCCGGGCAGTGAGCACCATGTGGCGGGCTGGTTGGAGACGGACTACGTGTGTGACGTTAACGGCACGAGGTGGCTGCCAGAGTGGGAGGAGCGTGGGCGGGTGCAGGTGAATTTGAGCTGGTTGCAGCGCTGGTACCGGACGCTGGACAGGCTGGTCGAGTGTAAAGAGGCCATAGAACAGGCCCTGTTCCTGAGGCTGCGCGACCTGTTCTCGCTCCAGGTGGAACTTGTCTTCTATGATCTGACCTCGACGTATTTCGAGGGACAGGGCCCAGATGAGTTGGGCGAGCACGGCTACAGCCGCGATGGCAAGCCGCGCAACAGGCAGGTACAGGTGGGAGTGGTGATGGTCAACGGCTGGCCGATAGCGCACCATTTGTTCGCCGGGGGACGTCGTGAAGCAACGACGGTGCCAGGGGTGATAGACGACCTGGAGAGGCGCTTCGGTCTCAAACGGGTAGTGTTCGTGGGCGACCGCGGCATGGTGACCTCGGACAATCTGGCCTTGCTGCGCAAGCGCAAGCAGGGGTACCTGGTGGGCCTACAGCGCAGGCGGCGCGAAGACATCTACCAGCTAATCAATAAGGCGACAGCCGACCCAAGCGGATGGCAGGAGTGTCCTTGTGGGGCAAAAAGCAGTCGGTCTGGATGCCGCACCCTGGTGCAGGAGGTGGCCGGGGACAAGCCCGGGGTGCGCGTCTTCGTGGTCAGTTCCGATGAGCGGCTGGCATATGAGCGAGGAATGAGGGAGCAGTCCATGGAGCGCACCCGGAAGGGACTGGAGAAGCTGAGGCTGCGGATAGACAGGGGCAAACTAAAGGCGCCGGAGAAGATCGGCGCTGCGGCAGCCCATATCCTGGCTCGCAATCACGGCCATCGCTACTATGGTTGGGAGCTCAGCGGAAACAAGTTCCGCTACTTTGAGCATCCCAACCTAGAGCGGGAGAGGGCCTACGAAGGCAAGTACCTGATACAGACGGAAGAACAGGGTCTGGCGCCGGTGGAAGCAGTGGCGGCATACAAGGAGCTAAGCGAGGTGGAACGGGCTTTCCGCTGTCTGAAGGACGTCATCGAAATGCGCCCCATCTACCACCGCGACGACGGGCGGGTACAGGGGCACATCTTCGTGGCCATGCTGGCCTTCCTGCTCAAGCGAGCGCTGGAAAAGAAACTGAAGGCGGCGGGGAGTCACCTCTCCGGTGAAGCCGCCCTGGAAGCCCTGGGCACGATCCATGTTGTCCAGATGCAACTGGGCCCGGAGCGCAGGCAAGGCGTCACCGGAGGCAGTGTCCGGGCACGTGAGGTGTTGAAGGCATTGGGCATCACCGCGACCAGCCCGCCACCAACCCCCGAAACGACCTGAAACCCCGATGTGATGACAAATATGCCCAAAAACAGCCCATTTTGAATCTGGTTGTTGAGTCAATTGTCAAACATGGGCTAGGCCTGGCCAGGGAGGGGTCTGCAGTGTACCGGCGCCCGTCGCGGCCGAATCCGCAGATCGAGGCCTTTGCAGAGGACATCCGCAAAATGCGCGGGGAGGGTTTCATCGGCAGCCGGATAG
>JACQUH010000283.1 GCA_016210375.1 Chloroflexota bacterium | reverse complement strand
CATGTTGAAGGGGGTCATGTTGAAGGGCGTCATGACGAAGGGGGTCATGTTGAAGGGGGTCATGTTGAAGGGCGTCATGACGAAGGGCGTCATGACGAAGGGCGTCATGTTGAAGGGGGCCACCTGGGAGCTCGGGGCGGACGGCGACTGTGTGAGCACGGCCAGCTCGTAGTCCGCCGGCAGACCCTTCAGTGTCACCAGCACCTCGGCCCCGGCTGGCAGCGGTTGGGGGGCATTGGGGTCTGCGCCCGGCCACTTTACCTCAAAGACATCCACATCACCCAGGGACTGGATGTAGGACAGATAGGCGGAGTCGCTGGTGAGGACAGGAGCGGTGGAAAGGCTGTCGTTGCTTTCCCGGAGCTGGGCATCGCCGGCCTTCACCGTGACCGTAAACATGTCGTCGCGATAGTCGCCCGCGTTGTCTGTGACACGCACGAACCCTGTCAGTATGTCCCCGGGATTGGCGCCAGCGAGGATGAGGTTTGAGGCGCTGAGGGTAGCGGTGACAAGGCCCGTGCCCAGGGCCGGGGTGTGGTCCTCCTGCACCGTGCCCGCCAGAAGACCCGTCGTGGAGGAGCCGTTGCCCACCTCCCATGTGGCGGTGTGGGTGTCCAGCCAGCCACTGTCCAGGAAGCGCCCGAGCAGAGGGAGGTCGTCGCCCTTCAGGACTTCAATGTTGAGGGCGTTGACCAGGGGCGGGGCGTTGCCAACGATCAGGGCGGGCACGGTGGCCCCATCGGCAGCCGTTCCATCCTGGACGCTGCCGCCCGAAAGAGCGCCGGAGGCCACGGTCGTGGCGGCAAGGTCAGGGTCCTTGACCGTGAGGGTCACGCGGTAGGACCCCTGGTCGGGAGGGATGAAAAAGGGTCGCTGGGAGCTGGCGGACTGGTCCGCAATACCGGCGTTAGGTCCCTCGTTCGGGCCCTGGACAGTCCATGACCACGAGACGATGGCATCCCCCGGGTCAACGTCGTAGGACCGGTCCAGGAGCTGGACGACGATCCCTTCCAGCCGGAGCGATGGGCCAACGGGGGTGGTCTCCGTGGCGTCCAGGGGCGTAAAGAGGAACTTGGCTACCGGCGGCGTGTTGACCACCGTCGTCCGGGCGGAGGCCATGCCCCCGTCCTCATCGCCGTCGTTGGGGGTTGCCTCCGCGGTGATGACATCGCCCTTGTCGCCGTTGCCGGGCAGGCTGAGGTCATAGGTGTCCACCAGGCTGCCGGTAGCCGGCGTGGTCTTCGTGACGGTGCCGTTCCGCTTCCAGACGTAGGTCAGAGTCACGGTGTCGTTGTCCACGTCCGAGGTGGTAGCTGTGGCGACCAGGGTGTCGTTGGTCCTGGGCGAGGAGGTGTCCAGGCCCACCGTGGCTACCGGCGGCGTGTTGATCACCGTCGCCTGGGCAGAGGCCATGTCCCCGCTCTCTTCGCTGTCGTTGGGGGTTGCCTCCACGGTGATGACATCGTTCTTGTCGCCGTTGCCGGGCAGGCTGAGGTCATAGGTGTCCACCAGGCTGCTGGTGGCAGGCGTGGTCTTCGTGGCGGCCCCATTCCGCTTCCAGACGTAGGTCAGGGTCACGGGGTCGTTGTCCACGTCCGAGGTGGTGGCTGTGGCGACCAGGGTATCGTTGGTCCTGGGCGAGGAGGTGCTCAGGCCCACCGTGGCTACCGGCGGCGTGTTGATCACCGTTGCCTGGGCGGAGGCCATGTTCCCGTCGTCGGCGCCGTCGTTGGGGGTCGCCTCCACGGTGATGACATCGCTCTTGTCGCCGTTGCCGGGCACGCTGAGGTCATAGGTGTCCGTCAGGCTGCTGGTGACCGGCGTGGTCTTCGTGACGGCCCCGTTTCGTTTCCAGACGTAGGTCAGGGTCACGGGATCGTTGTCCAGGTCAAAGGTGGTGGCTGTGGCGACCAGGGTGTCGTTGGTCCTGGGCGAAGAGGTATCAAGGCCCACCGTGGCTTCCGGCGGCGTGTTGGCGTTGTCAATGTAGGCCCACGTGGCATGAGCGTTGTCCTTCACGCCACTGACCGTGTAAGAAAGAGTGACGAGCTGCCCAACCGGGGCCCCAAGGACCTCCACCTTGGTCCACTGGGTGGCCAGGTACTGGCCGCGCTTGCCCACGTCCACCTTGAGCTGACAGGGGAGGGCTGTGCAGCGCACGATGGCGCCGTCGGGCATGGTGATTTCCAGGGGCTGGCTCAGGGTCCCCGCCGGGGAGCCATCCTGGCGGGTGAGGTTGAACTTGAACAGGTCGTAGCCGCGGAACTCCCAGGAAAAGAGGCGGAAGGCGAACTTCAAGCTGTCGCGCTGTGCCACGAAGCTCTGAGAAACGGTGTTGTCCCCCCGGTTCTGGCTCTCGGCCAGGCGCTTGGGGGTGCCCAGCCGCAACATGAGCACGCCCTTGTAGGGGGAGACCGTGACGCCCCCCATGTCACCGTAGGTAGCGAACTCACTGGAGCCTTCGGAGTCCACCACCAGGGCGGCGTCAGGCGCAGGGCTCGGTGGCCCGACGACCCAGTGCTGAGGAGGGCCATCCAGTTGGCCCTCCTCAAAACCGGGATTCAGGAGACCGCCAGACAGTGCCAGGATGCCCGATGCTGGCGCCGCCAGCAGCAGGGCCGCGAAGGATAGGGTGAGGACCAGACTCCGGAGGGCACGGTACTTCCCGATCTGTCTCATGGTGACCCCTTCGTTTCAGCATGTCTTAGCCAGTCGGAGCGCCAATTGAGCGTCTTCGCGGCTGCTCTGGCAGCCAGAACCAGGGAAAGCGGACGGGAAGGAAAGGGGCGAGAGGTAGAGACAGCCACGGGATGCGTTTACGCACGTAGTATTACCTACATCATCTACCGTATGCCCGTTGTCAAAGATACTCCTCCCACATAAACTACGCAGGTTCGCTATAGCCTAACGGCCGCTCCTGAACATCCCCTGAAAACAGAATGGAATTCCTGAAAAAGTCCTGAATACTCCTGGCCTCGTCCTTTTGGCCTAGCGCTATTTGCAACCTATCCCAAAATGGTTTTCTGCACCTCAGCCTGAAGACTGGGGCATCATGCCGCCCCCTTAAGGTCATTGAACAAATACGTTGCCACTGAGATCCGACCTCTCCCCCTG
>JACQUH010000282.1 GCA_016210375.1 Chloroflexota bacterium | reverse complement strand
GCTCCAGGCCGTCCAACTGCTGGAGAGTTTCCCTGCGGGATTGGAGGAGGCCGGCGGTGGCTGCCCGGAAGCGCTGCAAGGAATGCTTGCCCGCCTGTACCAGCCGGATCGACCGCTTCAGGCGCTGGTCGAGCTTCTCGCAAGCGGCTCGCAGCTTGCGTCGCTGCCGGAGCACTGCCGCGGGCGAAGCCAGGGGGTCTCGGACCCCCTTCAGGGAGCCCAGCCTGGAGCGCTCGCCCTGGAGGTACTCCAGGAGGCGCTGCTCCAACTCCTCGGCCTGTTGCGTATGGTACGTGCAGACGCCCTGGTTGGTCCGGGACTGGCACTGGTAGTAGCGGTACTCCTTTTCCTGACGGCTGCCGTCCTTGCGCCTTACCCACGCCTGGCGCCGCGTCACGCCCACCATGCGGTTGCCGCAGTCCCCGCAGTACACGAAGCCTGATAGCACAAAGGGGTCCGCCTGGGCGCTGGTGCGTTGAGGACGGCGCGCCTCCATCCTGGCCTGCGCCCACCGGAACATGTCAGGCGTGATGATCGCCGGGTGGCTCCCCGGGACGCGCAGGCCGAAACGGGTGTAGGTGCCCAGGTAGGCCCGGTTGCGCAGGATATCCCGAATGGTCACCATGCTCCAGTTGCGTCCCTTGCGGGTTAGCATCGCGTTGGCATTCAGGTGCCGGACGATGAGTCGAATGCCCTGGTCCTGCTGCGTGTAGAGGGAGAAGACCAGCCGGACGACATCCGCCTCTTCGGGCACGACCTCAAGCCTGCGCCGTGGTCCGATGCGGTACCCGTAGGGTGGCTTTCCCAGCCCCTCGCCCTTGATGGCATGCTTGCGCATGGCGCTCTTGATGCGGTCCCCGAGGTCCGCAGGGGGAGCCACGCTCTCGGGCCACGTCCCGGCAACGATGCTATACGCTTCCACCGCCTTGCCGTTGGCCAGGAACACCCTGGCCCCAAGGCCCTCCATCTCCAGGAGCATCAGCGCCAGCTCCTCGCGGTCGCAGTGCAGGTCCTCGAGCTGGCGGATCACTACCGCGCCCACGTCTCCCCGTTGGCGCACGTACCTTCGCAGAGCAGCATAGCCGCCCGCCTGCCAGTCGACAGGAGAGGCGTCGCCATTCTGGCGCTCGGCGGCATGGCCGTCTGCGGCTGAAACGCCATTGACGACGAAGCTCGTGTCCTCGACGAAGCCAAACCGCTTGCAAAAGGCCTCGAAGGTGGCCTGCTCCTGCTCGGGCCCTCGCGAGCCATGGTCGGCAGGCTCTTGGGAAAGACAGGCAAAGAACTTGATGGCCTTCTTGGCTGGCGCGCCGGCGCTGCTCCCGACCTTATCTGGCATCGATCAAACCGCCTTCAGGAACAAAGCCGACCCAGCATAGTGGAAGTGGTATGCAGAAGCAAGGGCGAGCGACCTGCTAGGTCGCGTAGAGGAGCCTGGAGCAGCTACTACAGTAAGTGAACCCCTGCCCGGTTCGAGCGCGCTGCGCCAGCGTGATGGGGACCGCGATCCTGCAGCCGGTGCAGGTGCCCCGGTCGATGCGGGCTACGGCAACGCCGCCCTTGGCCGCCTTCAGGTCCTCGTACATCCTGAGCACTTGCGGCGGTATGGAGGCGGCAACCTCGGCGCGCCGCTGTCCATGGTGCGGCAACTCGCCCTCGATCCTGGCCCTTTCTTCCAGCAGATGGCTCTGGGTGGAGCGCAGCGCCGCCTCTACCTCCCCGACGACCGATTGCTGTGCCTGCACCTCAAGCCGGGCGGCATCGGCCTGTTCCATGAGCTCAAGCACGCGCGTTTCCGTGGCGCCCTGACGCTCCCTGAGGCGGACGATCTCCGCGGCGATGCTCTGGAGCTCTTTGGGGTTGCCTGCCTGGTTCCCGTACATCCGGTCCTCATGCGAGGCGATGCGGGAGCGGGTCGCATCCAGGTCCCACTCATTCGACTTCTGCTCCTCTTCGATCCGGCGCAGCCGGCCCTTCTTCGCGTCGAGGACAGCCACGGCTCCAGCCAGCTCCCTGTTCTCCTGCAGCTCGCGGTTGATCTGGGCCATGCGCCTCGTGCGGGCGTCAACCAGCGTGTCGATTTCTTGCAGCTCGTGGAGTTGGCGTATGCCTGTCAAGGAACGAGCCCTCCGTTCGAGCATTCGACTGGTTGCCGCCCGGCCGCGAGCCGCCCCGCATCGACGCAACCTGGAGACTGAGGCCACTGCTTCGTTGGGACGAGAGGCGAGGAACGGTGCCGCAGTAGCCTGGAATGTCCAACCAAGCTGCTCCCGCCAAGATTGTAGGAACCGGGGATGGCCATGTCAACGACCTATTTTGGCAGTCTGAATTGCTTTCCATGAATCGTTCATGGCCGTTGATCCGGCCACCGCGCCGGATGAAAAAGGGCAAGGCCCAGCAGAAGGGGAGGGGACTTTTCATAGCATTGACGGTTGTGGGGGCGCCGCTTCGTACTGGCCACTCGCCTGGTCGTCGTTCCGGCGGAAGCCGGAACCCAGGAGCGCCCTGGG
>JACQUH010000289.1 GCA_016210375.1 Chloroflexota bacterium | reverse complement strand
GAGTATGCCCGCGAACGTGGCATCATCATCGCCGACACGAAAATGGAGTTCGGCCTGCTGAACGGCCAGCTTATCCTAATTGACGAGCTGCTGACCCCGGACTCCAGCCGCTTCTGGGACGCCGCCGCCTACAGCCCTGGTAAGTCGCAGCCCAACTACGACAAGCAGTTTGTCAGGGACTGGCTCAACAGCACCGGCTGGAACCACGAGCCGCCCGCCCCTTCGCTGCCCGCCGACATCGTGCAGAAAACCGTGGTACGCTACAAAGAGGCTTACGCCCGGCTCACGGGCGAAGACCCATCCCGCACCTAGGAGCAAACGCTTTGGCCGCACGACAGAAAGAACGACGCAAACAGGCCGACCGCCGCGCAATACAGCGGGACCAGCGCCGGGCCCGCAGCGAGGGGAGGAAACGCCGCCGCCGTTTCCTTTACCTGGGCTTATCTGGTTTCATCGCTGTGCTCATCATCGCTTCCTTCGCTGTATCGGCCCTGCCCCAGGGCACAGGAAGTGGGGGCGGCAAACGGGTGCAGTACGTGGATGGCATTGGTGCGCCGCAACCCCTTCTGCCCACCACTACCCACCTGGATGGCCGTACAGTGAGCTACAGCACCGTTCCGCCCACCTCCGGCGACCACTGGGGGACCCCCACCCAGTGTGGGTTTTATGAAACGGAGGTGCGCGACGAGATCGTCGTCCACAACATGGAGCACGGTGACGTGATCTTGAGCTTCAACCTGCCCGATAGCGCCGACGTCGCCAGGCTGAAGGAGGTAGTCTCCGGTCTGGGTGACAGCGGCACGTGGCTCGTCACACGTCCCTATGCCAAGCTGGCGGAGGGCGAAGTCGCCCTCACTGCCTGGGGGGTGCTAGACAGATTCACCGGCGTTGACGAAGAGCGGGTCAAACGCTTCTTTGACGCCTATAAAGGCAACCTGTTCAGCGATGAGACACGCTCCCAGGGCCAAGGCATACCCTGCACCAGTAACCCCCGCATGGCCAAGTGAGAGGTCCAGCCGATGTACCTGGCAAAGGTGTACGTAACCCTCAAGCCGACCGTCAACGACCCTCAAGGCCGGACGGTTATGGGTGGCCTGAAAAGCCTCGGGTTCGCCTCGGTGGCCGATGTGCGCGTGGGCAAGTACATTGAGGTGCGCGTACTGGAGGCAGAGAAGGCCCAGGCCGAGGCCAGGGTCAAGGACATGTGCGAGAAGCTGCTGGCAAACCCCGTCATTGAACAGTACCGCTATGAGGTAGTGGAGATGTGAACCTTCACCTTGCGGCGAAGCCGCAAGGTGAAGGCTCACATGGCCATCTATGAGGGACAGGCCTGTGCGCGTCATGAACTTAGCAGATGAAGTGAAGGAATAGGCTATGCCCACAGCACGGGTAAACGGCAACCAGGTCTACTATGAGCGGCAGGGCAACGGCCTTCCGATCGCTTTCGTCCACGGTGGCTATGGAGGCGCCACCTCCACTGTCCTTCCCAGGGACGAGGTATGGGTGGGCGCCTTTACCGAGGCCTATTCGGTCCTGACATACGACCGCCGGAACGCCGGCCGCTCCCAGTACACCTATGCTCCCTACTCTCTGGATGACCTCGCCAGAGACTTGCGGGAGCTTCTGCTTTCCCAGGGCATCGTCCAATCTGTTGTCATTGGCTCCTCCGCAGGGGGGCCTATCGCCATCGCCTATGCCCTCAACTATCCCGAGGCGGTGACGGCCCTGGTGCTGCCCAACACCTCCGCGCGCCTGTGGGTGCACCCAGAGCGGGAGCGCCCTGCGGAGGGCGTGCGACGCCGTCTGGCGGTGCTTACTTCTCAGGGGCCAGAGGCCGCCTATGCCCTCATGGAAAAGGAGCGGCAAACGGACAGCGGGGTAAACATCTCGCCCAGGGGCCGAGGCCCTGTACCGCCGGGAATGGCGGAAGAGTTGGCGCAGCGGGAGCGGCGAACGCAGGAGCTTGTGGCTGCCTTGCCCAGGGAGAAGCGGATGCAGTACGACCTGGGGGAGCTGGTGAACCAGTCAGCCTACCTTGGGGTGGACTTGATGCCGCGACTTCAAGAGCTAAAGCTGCCAACGCTGGTCGTCCACGGAGACGCTGACACACAGGTTCCTTACCATCTGGGGCAGGAGTTGGCGAGGCTGGTCCCTGGGGCATCGCTGGTCACCATAAACGGGGCGGGCCATGGCGTCATGCAGTGGCATGAGGCTATCCAGGCTATCCGCCTCTTCTGCGACCAGGCGACCTCCGCAATGCGGGGAGCGGTGGCGGAGGTATAGGGGGCGCCAGAAGCAAGAAGCCCTGGACTTCAGTCCAGGGTTTCTTGCTCCCTCTGATCATCGGAGGCTAGCGTGGTGTCCTTGAAGTTCGCAGCACATGTCATTCTGAGCATCAGCGAAGAATCTGGGGTGGGGGGCTACCTCCCCGCCAGATGCTTCTCTTTGTTCAGCAGGACAGACTGTTGGACCCATTACCAGACGAATTAGTAACTATCTCAGAACTCCCTTTGGCACCGCCCCCTGAAAGTCATTGACCAATTATGATGCCAATGAGACCTAACCTCTCCCCCTGTGGTCCCCCTCTCCTGGGAGGAGAGGGGGACGATGATTTGACCAATCGGTGTGATGCGGCAGAGCTGCAT
>JACQUH010000304.1 GCA_016210375.1 Chloroflexota bacterium | reverse complement strand
GGAGCCAGAGGGGGTTAGGTCGGAACCCGATTGGCAGGTAATTTTGTCAACGAACATAAGGCTGGGGCATGATGCCGCCCCCTTCAGGAGGCGGTGCCAAAGCGACTTTCGAGATAGCTACTTAGTCGGGGGGTATAAATACCACACCTGACCAGGCAGAACCCGTGCCCTACAGCCCTTGACTCGTCGTAGCTAACCAGTGCTATAACGAAAGATTCCGCCCAGTGGTCCACCTTACCTAGAGGTGAAGGCCAACCGTGGACGCCTCGGGTTGTGGGCTGCGGCAAGAGGAGATGCCCATGAGGGTTGGAATCGTCGGCGCAGGCGCCCTCGGCAAGAGGATCGCCACAGAGTTGGACGAGGGCAAGGTGCCGGGAGCGCGGGCCACGGCCCTGTGCAGTCGCGACCTGGCCAGAGCCCAGACCTTTGCAGGCACGCTTTCGTACCCCCTGGCGGTTGTGCCTCTCCAGGCCGTGCCTCCCCTGTGCGACCTGATGATTGAGGTCGCCGGCGCCCACGCTGTGGACTCCGTCGTGCGGACCGCCCTCTCCGCCGGCAAAGAGGTCATGGTCCTGAGTTGCGGCGCCCTCCTGGACCGAGCCGACCTTTTTGATCTGGCCCGCCAGCACGGCACGCGCATTCACATCCCTTCCGGCGCCATCGTGGGGCTGGATGGTCTCATCGCCGCCGCCACAGGCCGCATAGACGCCGTCACCGTCACCACCCGCAAGCCGCCTGCCGGCCTGCGCGGCGCACCAGGGGTGGAGCTGGCCGGCCTGGACCTGGATGCCATCCGCGAGCCTACCCTGGTCTTCTGCGGCTCCGTCAGCCAGGGCTATCCCCTCTTTCCCGCCAACGTCAATGTGGCCGCCGCCGTGAGCATGGCGGGCATTGGCCCCCACAGGACCATCCTCCAGGTGATCGCTGATCCTTCCATCTCCCGCAACACCCATGACGTGCAGGTAGACGGAGACTTTGGCAGCATGCATTTCCACATTGAGAACGTGCCCTCCGAGGATAACCCCCGCACCGGCCGTCTCACCGCCCTCTCCATACTGGCCTACCTGCGCCAGCTTACCTCGCCCCTGCACATGGGGATTTAGGCGGGGCATTCCTGTCCTTTTGTGGAAGGGCCGGCTTCGTCGTCCCCTTGCCACTCCTCCTTCCGGGATAGGCGGGCCTCCATCTTGCAGAAAATCCCACTGGCCTTACACTATTGCCCTAGTAACCTACACACTTCGGAGGAGCGAATGCCGCGAGTTCAACGTCTGCTGGAGGAGCTTTCCAACGCCCACGGCCCTAGCGGCTCGGAAGGCCAGGTGCGAGTCATCGTCCAGCGCGAGCTTTTCCCCATCGCCGACGAGCTGGAGTCTGACGGCCTCGGCTCCCTCATCGCCCGGCTAGGGCCCAGGAACGGCTCCCCCACCATCATGCTGGCTGCCCACATGGACGAGGTGGGCCTGATGGTGCGCTACGTCACGCCCGAGGGCTTCGTCAAGTTCCTGGGCCTGGGCGGCATGTTGGACCAGGCCCTCATCAACCAGCGCTGGGTCATCGCCACCCGCAAGGGCATGGTGAACGGCGTCACAGGTATAAAGACCACCCACGTCGTGCCCCTGGAGGCGCGGTCCCAACTCTTCCGCCGCGAGCAGATGTTCATTGACGTGGGCGCTGCCAGCAAAGAGGACGCCGAGGAGCGCCTGGGCATCCGCCCGGGCGACCCCATCGCGCCCGACAGCAGGTTCATGCTCCTGAACGACAGCAAGCTATATGCGGGCAAAGCCTGGGACGATCGCGCCGGCGTCGGCTTGATGATTGAGGTGCTGCGCAACCTGCGGGAGCGCGCCGGCCACGGCACCGTCTACGCCGCCGCCACCGTCCAGGAAGAGGTGGGCCTACGAGGCGCCCATACCAGCACCTTCAAGGTGCACCCGGACATTGGCATCAACTTTGAGTCCGGCGTCGCCGGCGACTACCCCGGCACCAACCAGGACGAGGCCCAGGAGAAGATCGGCGCTGGCCCCGGCCTCTTCCTGCACGACAGCTCCATGCTGCCTAACCTGAAGCTGCGGGACTTTGTGCTGGACGTGGCCAAGGAGTTGGAGATCCCCGTGCAGTTCAACGTCATCGCCGGCTACGGCCAGGACGGGTCCGAGATCCAGCGCTCCTATGGAGGCACGCCCGTCATCAACCTGACGGTCCCCACTCGCTACCTGCACAGCCACACCAGCGTCATCAGCCGCAACGACTTTGACCGCGCTGTGCGGCTTGCCACCGAGGTCATCCGCCGCCTGGACGCCGCCACGGTGGAGCGGATACGCAGGTTTGAGTAGTTCTTTTTCTTTGCTGCCCACCGCCTGGCACGCCCCTATGCCCTGGGCCTCTGCCACGCTATAATGCGCCCAATCCCACCAAAGGGGCGAACATGGGCGCTACCCAAGACCTGGCCCGCTTCCTGGTAGAGACCCATTCGGAGCGCATCCCCAAGGCCATCCTGCACGAGGGGATACGCTGCCTCATCAACTACCTGGCCGTGGCCCTCTACGCCGCCCGTGACCCCTCCCTGGACATCCTCCTGGATGTGTTCAAGGAGGAGGGTGGCAAGCCCCTGGCCACCGTCGTGGGCGCAGGCAGGCGCACCAGCCTCCAGAACGCCGCCCTGGCCAACGGCTACCTAGGGCACCTGGAGGACTACGACGATACCCATTTCCCCACCGTTATCCACCCCTCCTCCCCAACACTGCCCGCCGCCCTGGCCGTGGGCGAGCGCCAGGGGGCCAGCGGGCGCGACTTCCTGGCCGCCTCGGTGCTGGGTATGGAAGCCTGCTGCCGGGTAGGCATGGCTATCCACCCCTACCATTACGACGAGGGCTGGCACATCACCGGCACCTGCGGCGTCTTCGGCGCCGTGGGCGCAGCAGGCCGCCTCCTGGGCCTGGACACGCCCTGCATGGTGCATGCCCTGGGTATCGCTGGCACTCAGGCCGCCGGCGTGCGGGAGGTCTTCGGCTCCATGACCAAGCCTTTCCACCCGGGGCGCTCCGCCCAGAGCGGCGTCCTCGCCTCCCTCCTGGCCAAGGGCGGCTTCACCTCCACCACCGCCATCCTGGAGGGCCGCCGGGGCTTCGCCGCCGTGCTGTCCAGCAAGCACGACCTCTCCAAGGCCACCGACGCCCTGGGCGAGCGCTGGGAGCTGCACAGGAACGGCTTGAAGCCCTACGCCTGCGGCGTCGTCAACCACCCCCTCATAGACGCGATGGTCGCCATGCGTTCGGCGCCGGGCGTGACACCCCAGGCCGTAGAGCACGTCAACGCCCGGGTGCATCCCTTGGTGCTGGAGCTGGTGGACCGCCAGCATCCCCAGGTGGGTCTGGAGGGCAAGTTCTCCTACCAGCACTGCATGGCCGTGGGCCTGGTGGATGGCGCTGCCTTTCCTGCCCAGTACACCGATGCCAGGGTAAAAGACCCGGTGATCACCGGCCTGCGGGACCGCATCTCCGCCACAGCAGACTCTTCCCTTGGCGAGGACCAGGCGGTGGTGAGGCTGACGCTGAAGGATGGACGGTCCTACGATCAGCGGGTTGAGCACGCCACCGGCGCTCCGGAAAACCCCATGACCGACGCCCAGTTGGAGGCCAAGTTCCGCACCCTGACCGGAGACGTGCTGCCCAAAGCCCAGGCCGAGGCGCTGCTGGCGGCCCTGTGGGAGATGGAAAGGGTTGAGGATGTGCGGACGGTGGTAGCCCTCACCAGGATGCCGAGGCGAAGGCATAGGGCATAGGGGAGGCAGGGGCTTTCGGTCGTCCGAGTGCCCTTGGGAGACACCCTATCACCACCGCTTTATGGTCATTAACCAAATACATATGCACTGGGGTTCGGACCTCTCCCCCTGTGGTCCCCCTCTCCCAAAGGAAGAGGGGGAGGTCTGTCCCGCTTCCTTAAGAATGGAACAGTCACGCAGCTCGGCTTGCCGGAGACGAAACAGAGCCTGCGTTTCCCACGTTACGTAGGGGGGCAGCATGCTGCGCCCCTACGCGGGCCTTGCATCCAACCCTTCTCTTTTGACAGAAAGGCGAAGCAACAGCACCATGACCACCGCAAGAGACAAAGAAGCCCTGCGCCGCTCCCTGGAGCGCGCCCTGGAAGACTACCTGGCGGGCAGGAAGACCCAACGCGCCATCATTGGCGATATCCAGTCTTCCAACATGCGCGGCAAGGAGCTGGCGGCGCTGCTGGAGGGCCAGCGCGCCAAGGGCGACGCTGCGCTGTATGACGCTATGCGGCGGGAGTGCGAGGCCCGGGGCTGGCTGCGGTAGGTCTGACCTCTCCCGCTCTATCCCTCTCTCCACGACGGGGCCTTGTTCCAAAAGTGCTTTCACCTCACCCCCTCTGTCCCCCTCTCCTGCAGGAGAGGGGGAATTTGAATCTGGGGACACCCCAGACCCCGGCAGGAAACCCAAGGTTTCCTGCACCTTCCTGACTTTTGGTGCAAAGCCCCGCGACGGAAAGGGGGATGTTGTTATTGTGAACATCTGGGCACAGCTTTGCTGTGCCCAGATGTTCACGTTGCTATTCCCCCCTGGGGAAGGGGATTAAGTAACTATCTCAAAACTCTTCTGTACCGCCCCCTGATGGTGTTTAACTAAGCAGTTGTGCCGCTGTGGTC
>JACQUH010000303.1 GCA_016210375.1 Chloroflexota bacterium | reverse complement strand
CGACACTGGGCACACCGCCGCTTTCCTCTACGGATCGCCCAGCTCTTGGGGCGCCCACAGCGTGGATACTGCTGCTCTTGTCCCATGCCACCATCATACCTACCATGAGTGGCTCTTTGAGGACTTTATCCTAGGATAATCACTGCTTGTCCGTATCGCACGAAGTAGACCCGATAACCTGGCCCATGGTCAATGCGGAGCTCCGAGACGCCTTCTCCTACCGGTCGTATGTCGCCAGGATTACCCTCAGAAAGGCGAATGATACGAGTGCTGATTCGTTCCCGCGCCCGCTGGTCGCGCAGGCTGTTGAACCAGCGGGTGAATACGTCAGTCCGGCGAATCTCAACCACTCCACGATTGTATGCCAAAAGGCGACAAGGCATAAAGGGATGTTGGATGCTGGCGCGTTTGCCGAGGAGCAGGAGATAAGATAATAGAGTAGGCGAAGGCACGCCTGGGGGTAAGGAGGGCGTAGATCATCTTGAGGCAGCCCGCCCTATTGTTGTCATGCTGGGCGGAGCGGTCAACGCCCCCTCGCGTCCCTAGCGCGTGCTCCGCGAAGCATCCAGGGCGTAGGCCCTTTGCCGCCCCGCACCTCAGATGCTTCACAATGTCCCGACTGCATCGGGACTCGCTCAGCATGACAGAGGGAGCGCCGCTAACCAGGTTGCGTTCCCCCTTTTGCCAGCAGGCCCATTGCTTTCCCAGCATGGTATGATACTATGCGTTTCATCCCAGGCATGACCCACGGGGATGCCCCTTCGCTTCCAAACCCACCAGCGAGGTACACGCCATGCTTAAGAAGCTGGGCAAGACCACAACCATCAAGCAGGAGCGCCAGGGAAGGGCCGCGCCTCCCGGGCAGTACGTCACCGACAAGTTCCCCGTGCTCACCTACGAGGAGCCCTCTAAGATAGAGGTTCATAGCTGGCAACTGCGCGTCTTTGGCCTGGTGGAGCTGGAGACCGCCTTCAACTGGGAGCAGATGCTGGCCCTGCCCCAGGTCGCCCTCACCCGCGACTTCCACTGCGTCACCCAGTGGAGCCGCCTGGACAACCTGTGGGAGGGCGTTCAGTTCCGAGAGGTGATGAGCCGCATCCAGCCCAAGCCCGAGGCCCGCTACGTCATGGTCCACTGCTACGGTGGCTACACCACCAACCTGCCCCTGGACGTGCTCTTAGAAGAGGACGTCCTCTTTGCCCACAAGCACGATGGCCAGCCCCTTGCGCCGGAGCACGGTGGTCCCATGCGCCTGGTTGTGCCCAGCCGCTATGGTTGGAAGAGCGCCAAGTGGGTGAACGGCCTGGAGTTTATGGCGGAGGACACTCCAGGCTTCTGGGAGGGCCTGGGCTACCATATGAACGCAGACCCCTGGAAGGAGGAGCGCTTCGGCTACTACCGCTAGCAAGGCTTGGGCAGCAAGCAGCCTCGCTCCGCTCTGACAATCTATCTCAAGAACCTCTTTGGCGCCGCCCCCTGAGGGGGACGGCATGATGCGCCAGCCTTATGGTCATGAACTGGATACTTGCGCTTCTGTGGCTCTGGCCTCTCCCCTCCTTCGGCTGAAAGATCCCTTTCTCCCCAGGGAGAGGGGGACGCCCCCATACCCCCGGCGGGGGCTCTGCCCCTGCACCCACACGAGCCATGACTTATTCAACGTTTTTCAGTGACGGGACACTCGTTCTCCTCCCCCTTCAGAAGGGGGAAGGTGGGAAAGGAGTCGGGTCAATTGGTTCATGACCTTCAGGAGGCGGTGGCGTGAAGCTTGTTGGGAAAGCCTCTTCTTTGGGAGGGAGCCTGTTAGGGGGGACTGCTAGGCCAGATAGAGGGCGCGGGCGATGCGGAGGATGAAAGCAGGAACAGGTCTGAGCCAGTGGAGAAGGGCATGGGCGGCTGCCCCTCCCGCAAGGCCCACGGCAGCGCCCCCCAGCACGTCCGAGGGGTAGCATACGCCGGCATAGACTCTGGAGAGAGCGTACAGGCCTGCGACGGGAAGCAGCGCCCATCCCACCCTGCGGTTCCACAGCCCCACGCCCACGGCCACAGCAAAGGCTACCGCCGCAGGGTTGGAAGGGAAGGACGAATCCACGGGACGGTAGAACAGCAGCGACGCCTCTAGCGTCACGAAGGGCCGGGGCCTGAAGACGAACCAGTTCATCACCTGCACGGCAAGGTTCGCGAGCAGGACGCCCAGCGCCCCAGTCATGACTCCTCGCTGGTTTCGCTCCCTGGCCTCCGGTGTCGCGCCGCTAAACCACAGGCCCACCAGCGCCAACGCCAGCGTCAGCGGTACCAGGTAGTCGCTCACCACCAGCCGGGCGACGCTGTCCAGCCAGGGGAGGCGCCCTACCCAGCCATTCAGCCAGAGAAAGGCGCTTTCGTCCGCGTTTTCCCAAAACTCCAACGGAGTCTCAACTTTCCCACGACAAGCCTGAGATAGCTGGCATGCCGCAAGGCCTCCATGCCCTGTACCGGCATCCCCACGGCCATAGACCAGTTTTTCAGAGAGGAAAGGAGAAGGAGCAGGGCCAGAGCCCCTGCGGTCCCTCCAAGGAACAGCATGGCCTGCTGGTTGCCATCCAGCCCAGCAAGGGTGTCAGGGATGTTGCGAGGCTTGGAGGCAAAAAACCATATCATGGTCCCAACGACCAGGAAGACCCCTGCCAGTTGCGAGAGCCTTGGCCCCAGGAGCAGTAACCCGCTGAGGCGTTCTCGGGCGGTAACAAGGAGCAGGACTCCCCAGGAGGAAAGGAAACTCAAGAGCAGGTAGTCGGCTGTGAACTTTTCCATACCACTCCCCATGGTCGTCATCACTCCTGCGCACCACGAGAGGGCTACGCTACCCGGGGCGTGGCCGGGGTGCACCAATGGAGGTACTTGGGGTTCTTGCCCCTGACAATATCAAAATAGAGGTCCTGGAGCCGGCGCGTCCGTGGGCCCATCTGGCCATCGCCAATGGTCTGGTTGTCCAGGGACCCCACGGCAGTCAGATGCGCCGCCGTGCCAGTCAGGAACACTTCCTCCGCCAGGTACAGCTCGCTGCGGGGGATGTGGCGCTCCACCACCTGTGTCCCCAGCTCGTTGCGAGTGATGTCCATGATGCAACTCCGCGTGATGCCTGGCAGCACGTTGTCCACCAGGGGTGGCGTGGCGAGCTGGCCATTGCGGTAGATGAAGATGTTCTCCCCGGAGCCTTCGGAGACGTACCCCTTATCGTTGAGCAGTATGGCCTCGTCAAAGCCCGCTGCCATGGCCTCGGTCTTGGCCAGGATGCTGTTCACGTACAGGCCGCTGATCTTCACGTGGGGCGGGATCACCGTGTCCTCCATGCGACGCCACGAGGAGGTGCAGCACTTGGCGGGCGCCTCGGTATCTATGTAGCGGCCAAAGGGCACGGCCATCACCGTAAAGCCGTCTCCCAGCCCACCCAGGTTCAGATAGGCCACCCGCTCCTCCGCCTTGTAGGCGATGGGGCGGATGTAGATGTCCTGGGTGAAGCCGGAGCGCTCCACCATCTCCACCGTGATGTCGCAGAGGTCCTGGGAGGAGTAGGGCAACTTGATGCGCATGATCTTGCAGCCTGCCAGGAGGCGGTCGTAATGCTCTTCCAGGCGGAAGATGTACATCCGTCCGTGTTCGGCGTTCCAGTTGCCCCGGACCCCCTCAAAAACGGCGGTGCCGTAGTGGAAGGCATGGGTCATGATGCCAATGGTCGCCTGCTCCAGGGGAACGAACTCTCCCTTATGGAACGCCACAACCGTCATCGCCAACTCCTTGTATCCAGGACACTCCCGCCATTATATAGCCGCCGCTCTATCCGTCAATAACAGCGGGCCGCGCTTTTGTTCGCTTTGGGGTGGTGTACTGGCCCGGAAACGGGGCGGCTTGATGCCGCCCCGTTAAGATCCTAAACAGGTCCTGTTTGCTCTGTAGTGGTGGTACCACTCCCTGGCACTAAAGTGCCAGGTTTTAAGTTCACCCATCCCCTAACTCGTGGGCATTGAACAAGGGTAAAGTCCCGTTTTAGCCACCGATTTAGCTTTGGAGTAGCTTGAGTAAACTCTTCACCTGTTCTGCGACCGAGAGACGCCGATGATTATAGCGCCAGACATACTCT
>JACQUH010000286.1 GCA_016210375.1 Chloroflexota bacterium | reverse complement strand
GTGCAGGAAGGGGGAGCCAGAGGGGGTTAGGTCGGAACCCAAACGGCAGAGTATTTGGTCAACGACCATAAGGGGGCGGCATCATGCCCCAGCCTTCAGGCTGGGGTGAAAGAAGCCATTTTGAGATAGTTACTAAGTGACTATCTCCAAACCCTATCTGCGCCGCACCCTGATGGCCATTTGACGAATCAGTGTAATGCGCCAAGGCGCATCACACTGATTCCAACAATTCTTCTTCCCCTTCCAGTGCGGGAAGGGGAAGCCAGATAGGGTTAGGTTATCTTGATAATGACTCTAGGGGTGCGGCGTGATGCCCGCGCCTTTAGGCGGGCGTATGGAAAACCGTTTTAAGATAGTTTCTAAGCATAAGCTGACGATGGGAAGGACTGGCGCTAACGGAGGCTGCGGTGGTCAGGCACAGTACTGAATAGGTGCGGGGCATGAGCAAGCTAGACGAGTACACAATGCCCGAAGGCCAATGGCGGCGCCTGTCCCGCCGCTGGAGCCTCCAGGACCAGGGGCCTTCCACAATCTGCTACGCGAGCCTGTGCCGCTACGCCCTGGCCTGCCCGAGCAAGACTGCCCACCCCAAACGCATGCCTCAGCACAAATGTCCCCGTTACTGGCCCGAGGTCCAGCGGCCTGCCGCGGGTCTTTCAATCTACGTCCGCGGGCTGTTGAAGCGCTACAGGGGGCAAGAGGTGGCCTCCGCCGCCGGCGACAGCGCTAGAGCTCGGGAGTGACTTCAAAGACGGTGGACTCCACGGGTTTGGACCACATGACGGGGGCATTGGGCCTGGGCTGAGGAGGGTTTGGGCGTCCGGTCCAACCCTGGTAGCTCTCCTGGTTTTGCCAGTTCGTCACTGTGGTGATCTGATGGGGGTCTTTCTGGGCGTAGAGGGTCTGGCGGGAGATGAACCCCGCGTAGCTGCGCATGGCCCGTCCGTTCTCCTTGATGGTTGCCTCTGCCTCCTTCATGCGCTCCGGCAGGACCCAGTGGTTGACAATAACAGTGATCATAGCTGCAATCTCCCCATCAGAGTAGTGGCTCTACGCCATACAGTAGCTTACGGCACGGCCTGCGTGCCTGCAAGCCCCAGCAGTTGTGGCGGCGCGCGGCGGCGCCCGCCGCGTTTCATCGCTTCGGAATTTCAGCTAATATGATGCAACGCCCGTGAGAGTTCACCCAGGGTGGTGGCAGGCGGGGGAGTCCTGCTCCATTCACAATTGATGTAGTCAGAAGGGGAACCAGTGGAAAGCACACGCGCTATTGAGTCCGGAGAGGCTATTACCGACCGCCAGCGTATGGCCCTGCTCCTTACAGTGATAGTGGGCCATGCATTGAAGCATATGTTCAGCGCGGCCTTTTTTGTGCTGCTGCCCGAGATAAAGACGGGGCTGGCCCTGAGCAATATCCAGGTGGGCACGCTGTCCACGGCCCGCAACATAGCCGGCGGCCTGGCCAACGTGCCGGCGGGCTTTACCGCCGACCGATTTAGCGCCCGGCGGGCGGAGATCCTGGGAGTGTCCATCGCCCTGGTGGGCCTCTTTGCCCTGCTGCTGGGCCTTGCCTCCACCTACCTGACCGCCCTGGCGGCCGCCGCCCTCTTCAGCATCGCCATCACCTTCTGGCATCCGGCGGCTATCTCCTCGCTGTCCCGCCTGTTTGTGACTCGTCGCGGGTTGTCCATTGCCCTGCACGGCGCTGGCGGCAGCGTTGGGGAGGCCCTGGGACCCGTGTTGATCGGTTTTGTTGTGGGCTTCTTCATCTGGCGCGCGGTCCTTCAGGGCAGCGTGGTGCCCGGCTTGCTGTGCGGGATTCTGGTGTGGATGATGCTGCGGCACATCCCCACGGGCGAAAGGACCTCTCCGACCGTTGCAGGCTATTTGCGCTCCATGGGCCGCCTGTTCGTCAACAGGCGATTGCTCCTTATCCTGCTGTTTGCCGGAGGGTTCGCCGGGGGCCAGAGCGCCATCCTCACCTTCCTGCCGGTTTATCTGCGGGAGGACGTGGGCGTCTCCAGCATGACCCTGGGGCTGTACCTGGGCCTGGCCAACGTTGGGGGCATTGCGTCCCAGCCACTCATGGGCTATGTGTCCGACAGGCGGGGCCGGAAGGCGGTGCTGGTCCCCAGCATGGCCGCGTTGGCCCTGTCTTTCTTGGGGCTGTATATGGCCTCTCCTGGGCTAGTCTTTGCCCTGGTGGTGTTGGCCATGGGCGTCTTCCTGTTCCCCATGATGTCCATACTGCTGGCATCGGCCATGGACCTGGTGGAGGGGGGTGTCCAGGCCACCACCGTCTCCCTGGTCTTCGGCTCGGCGGTGGTCGTCTCAGGATTCACTCCTGCGATTGCTGGCGTGGTGGCCGACGCTTTCAGCGTAAAGGCAGTGTTCCTGATGGCCAGCGGGATAGTGGGCGTTACCGCCCTTCTTGCTTTCGCCACGCCCTGGCAGGCCGCCAGGGCAAGATAGCGGGAGGCTCCATGTCACCCCTCGCCCTGGTGGCCCTGGGAGGCCATGCTGTCCTGCCCAAGGCCCAGCGGCCCACGATTGGGAGACAGTTCCTCTATACCCGGCGCGCAATGCGCCAGGTGCTGCTCCTGGTCAGGCAAGGCTGGGGTCTCGTCATCACCCACGGCAACGGTCCTCAGGTGGGGCACATCCTGATCCGGGCAGAGGCCGCTCGGAGCAAGGCCTATCCCATCCCCCTCTCGGTGGCCGTGGCGGAGTCCGAGGGGGAGATCGGGTACGTGATCCAGCAAAGCCTGTACAACGAGCTATCGGTAGCAGGCATCCCCCGGCCCATCGTTACGGTGCTGACCCAGGTACTTGTGGACAGAGACGACCCGGCCTTTCAGCAGCCTACGAAGCCCGTTGGCCCCTTCTACACGGATGCCCAGGCGGCGCCCCTGCGCCGGAAGGGCCTGCCTATGGCCTACTTCCAGGGCTACGGATGGCGCAGGACCGTACCCTCCCCCAGGCCATTGCGCATCATTGAAGGGGAAACGGTGCGAAAGCTGGCGCAGCAGGATGTCATCGTCATCGCCGCGGGCGGAGGAGGCATTCCCGTTGCCGAAGTTCGTGGAAGGCTGGTGGGCGTGGACGCGGTGATAGACAAGGACCTGGCCTCGGCTGTTTTGGCCCAAGGCATTCAGGCAGACGTCCTCCTGCTGCTGACGGACGTGCGGAAGGTGGCGCTGGCCTATCAGACGCCGGGGCAGGTAGACCTGGACACGATGACGGTGGCCCAGGCGGAGGAGTACCTGGCGCAGGGGCATTTCCCTCCCGGCAGCATGGGGCCGAAAGTTGAGGGAGCCGTCCAGTTCGTGAAGGCCGGGGGCCAGCGGGCCATCATCACCACGCCCGAGGCGCTGCCCCTGGCGCTGGCAGGGGAGGACGGCACGCAGATAGTGCCTTAGCCTTCTGGTCATTGACTAATTGCAATGCCAATGAGACCCAACCTCTCCCCCTGTGGTCCCCCTCTCCGCAACGGAGAGGGGGACGATGATTTAGGGAATCGGTGTGATGCGGCTTTGCCGCATCACACCGATTCAAACCTAACTTCTCCCTCTTCCCGTGCGGGAAGGGGGAGCCAGAGGGGGTTAGGTCGGAACCCAGGTGGCAGGCTATTTTGTCAATGACCATCAGGCTGAGGTAAAGAG
>JACQUH010000285.1 GCA_016210375.1 Chloroflexota bacterium | reverse complement strand
GGGTTGGGTTATCTAGTCAAAGACCTTCAGGCTGGGGGGATATGGCCGTCATACAATAGGTTCCTGCTTTGTGCATAGGATACTCTGAGCCAGGGGGGAGTGCACAGGGGCGAAGGCCCCTGAGATAGGGAGACACAAGATGACCAGCCGCTTCCCTGCTATAGCGTATGGTGTGACTCTCCGGGCCGAGTACCCCAACCGGCCAGGAATGCTGGGGAGGTTGACCTCGGCCATCGGGAACGCCGGGGGTGACATCTCCGGCCTGGACCTGGTCTTCTCCAGCCGGGACACCACCATACGGGACATCACGGTCAACGCTCGGGATGTGGCCCACGGGCAGGCCATCGTCGCGATGGTGCGGGCCGTGCCGGAAGTGAAGGTGGTCAGCGTCTCGGACCCCACCTTCCTGCTGCACCTGGGCGGCAAGATAGAGATGCGCTCCAAGACGCCCGTCAGGACCCGCAACGACCTCTCCATGGCGTACACGCCGGGAGTAGCCAGGGTGTGCATGGCTATCTACGAGGACCCCCGCGCCATCTGGAACCTCACTACGAAGAGCAACACGGTGGCGGTGGTGACAGACGGCACGGCGGTCCTGGGCCTGGGGGACATAGGCCCCGCGGCAGGGATGCCCGTGATGGAGGGCAAGGCTATGCTCTTCAAGGAGCTGGCGGGCGTGGACGCCTGGCCCATTTGCCTGGACACGAAGGACCCTGACGAGATAGTGGAGACGGTGAAGCACATCGCCACCGGCTTTGGCGGCATCAACCTGGAGGATATCTCCGCCCCTCGGTGTTTCGCCGTAGAGGAGAGGCTCAGGGCGCAACTGGACATCCCGGTGTTCCACGATGACCAGCACGGCACCGCCGTGGTGGCCCTGGCCGCCCTGTACAACTCCCTGAAGATCGTGGGCAAGCGAATAGAGGACCTCAAGACGGTGATTGTTGGGGTGGGCGCGGGGGGTACGGCCACGGCCAGGCTGTTCAAAGAGGCGGGAATGGTCCACATCCTGGGTTTTGATCGGACGGGCGTCATTCACCGTGGCAGGGACTTTAGCGACAACTCTGGCAAGCGGTGGCTGGCGGAGAACACCAACCCCGGGGACTTTCGCGGCAGCCTGAGAGAGGCCATGGAGGGGACGGACCTCTTCGTGGGCCTGTCCGGCCCCGGGGTCATGCCCGCCGACTACCTCAAGAAGATGAACCGGGACCCCATCGTGTTTGCCATGGCCAACCCTGACCCCGAGATCTTTCCCGAGGAGGCCGCTCCCCATGTGCGCATTATGGGCACGGGACGCTCGGACTACCCGAACCAGATCAACAACGCCCTGTGCTTCCCCGGTTTCTTCCGCGGTCTCCTGGACTGCCGCGCCCGCGAGGTGAACAACGAGATGAAGCTGGCGGCGGCCAGGGCCATCGCTTCGGCAGTGCCTTCCAGTCAGCTCAACGAAGAGAACATCATGCCCAGCATTTTTGATAGCACCGTGGCGCGCAGCGTCGCCCGGGCGGTGGTGGACGCAGCGCACAAAACAAGGGTAGCCCAGCGTTCCCGCCGTCGCCGGACCTACGGCGTCGGCGCCCCTCGGTAAGGCCCACCCACAGCCCTCTGGACGCAGTGCCGCTGCATACCTCTAGAGGTGGCGTCGCTTCCTCCTAAATTTCTACCCCTCTCCGACAGGAGAAAGGGTCTTTGCACCCGAAGTCAGGGGGTGCAGGGAATGTAGTTCCCTGGTGGGGGTGTGGGGAGTGTCACCCAGATTCAGAATCTCTCTTGTCACAGGGAGGGGGCCAGGAGGTTACGAAGGAATGTGTGGCGGCTATGCCGCCACACATTCCTTCGTCTAAAGTCAGCACAAGCAATGAACAACGCCCAATCAATCCCCACAATAGAAAACGCCGTAGCGGACATCCTGGCCGCCATAGGGGAAGACCCACAGCGCCCCGGCCTCCGGGAAACGCCCAAACGCGTGGCCGAGATGTACCGGGAGCTTTTCTCTGGCCTTGGTCATGACCCCGCTGAAGAGCTTCAGGTGAGCTTTGAAGTGGAGCATCAGGACCTGGTGCTGCTCAAGGCCATCCCCTTCTACTCCATGTGCGAGCACCACCTCATCCCTTTCTTCGGCGCCGCCAGCGTGGCCTACCTGCCCAAAGGGCGAGTGGTGGGCGTCAGCAAGATCGTCCGCGCCCTGGAGGTGCTGGCCCACCGGCCACAGCTCCAGGAGCGCCTTACCGCCCAGATGGCGGACGCCCTCCATACCTCCCTGGGCGCCCTCGGCGTGGGTGTGCTGCTCAGGGCAGAGCACCTGTGCATGAGCATGAGGGGGGTCAGCAAGCCAGGCATCCAGGTCGTCACCTCCGCGTGGCGTGGAACCTTTTCCCAGGAGTCCAGCATCCAAAGAGAGATACTGGCCCAATTGGGAGGAATAGCCTGATGGCCGTAACGGCAACCCAGGAGAGTTTCAAGCAGCTCTGGTCGGAATGGGAGACCCTTCTCGCCCAGTGCCCGGGCCAGCGGGTGTTTCAGACCCCCACATGGCACCACCTGTGGTGGAAAGAGGCAGGAAGCGACGCCGAGCTCCGCCTCACCGCCTTCAGGGAGGGGAGCAAGCTGGTGGGCATCGCACCCCTCATGGCAAAGAACGGCTCCCTCTCCTTCCTGGGCGACACCGACCTCTGGGACTACCACGACTTTGTCGTGGCCCCCGGCAGAGACAGCGAGTTCTTCCCCACCCTCTTTGAGGCCATTGAGCCCCTGCCCTGGAAGGAGTTCACCCTGACCTCTGTCCCCGATAACTCTCTTTGCCTCGCGTACTTGCCAGACCTGGCCAAGACCCGTGGCTATAGCTACGAGCAAACCCAGGAGGGCGTAGCGCCGGGGTTGGCCCTGCCCTCCACCTGGGACGAGTACCTGGCCCGCCTGAGCAAGAAGGACCGCCACGAGCTGCGGCGAAAGCTGCGCCGTCTGCAGAGCCAGGCGGACTTTCGCTGGTACGCGGTGGACCCCGCCGCGCTGGAAGGCGCCCTGCCGGACTTTTTTGCTCTCATGCGCCTGGGTCGCCCGGAAAAAGCCGCCTTCCTCACCCCGGAACGGGAGTCCTTCTTCCGCCGGATGGCAGAGAAACTGACCGCCTCCGGCTTCTTCAAGCTGTTTCTCATGGAGGTCAGCGGGGTACGCGTGGCCGGCGCCCTGTGCTTTGACTATGGCGCCACTCGCTTCCTCTACAACAGCGGCTATAACCCCGCCTACTACCACCTGAGCGTGGGGCTTTTGCTCAACGCCCTGAGCCTGTGCCAGGCCATTGAGGAGGGCAAGGCGTACTTTGACTTCCTTCGGGGCGACGAGCCGTACAAGTACGACCTGGGCGCCAAAGACGTGAACCTGTACCGGCTGGTCATCCGCCGCTGAACTCATCATGCAAAGGCATACTCCAACACAGTGAAGAGGGAAGGGAGCACTCCTTGCAGCGCATCGCCTTCATAAGCGTGCACGGCTGTCCCCTGGCGCCCCTGGGCGCCAGGAGCGCCGGGGGCATGAACGTGTATCTCCGGGCTTTGGCCCAGGGCCTGGGCCGCCTGGGCTTTGCCGTGGACATCTTTACCCGGGCCCATGGCAGCGACGAGCCCGCCATCAATCCCCTGGATGACAACGTTCGCATCATTCACCTGGATGCCGGCCCGGCCGGTGCTCCAAAAGAGGAACTGTACCTGTGCCTCCCCGGTTTCCTGGCGGGGATGAAAGCCTTCCAGGTCCAGCACGGCCTCAGCTACGCCCTCCTGCACACCCACTACTGGCTCTCCGGATGGGTAGGCCAAAAGCTCGCCAGGGAGATGGGCATCCCCCACGTCACCACTTTCCACACCCTGGCAGAGGTCAAGGTCCGCGCCCGCGCTGGCGAGGCCGAGGCCACACCCCGAAGCACCACCGAGCGAGAGGTGACCGCCAGCGCCGACCGAGTCATCGTCTCCACCATTCACGAGCAAGTTGCTCTCCGGCAGCTCTACGACGGCGCGCGGGAGAAGATACGGGTGGTCCCCGGCGGCGTGGACCTGGAGAAGTTTCACCCTGGCAACCAGCGGGCCGCCCGGGACCGCCTGGGGCTGAACGGGCACCAGACCATCCTGTACGTGGGCCGTCTGGACCCCATCAAGGGCGTGGAGGTCCTGGTGCACACCCTGGCCCAGTTGGAAAGCCGCCAGGAGGTACAGCTCCTTGTCGTTGGCGGCAACCAGGAGGACCCGGAGTACCAGCGCCTGCGCGACCTCCGGGACGCCATGGCCCTGGGCGATCGCGTGGAGCTCCTGGGCAGCAAGACCCACGACCTCATGCCCGCCTACTACCAGGCGGCGGATGTGTGCGTCGTCCCCTCCTACTACGAGAGCTTTGGCCTCGTGGCCCTGGAAGCCATGGCCTGCGGCACGCCCGTGGTAGCCTCCCGCGTCCCCGGCCTTCAGAGCATCGTCCGCGACAATCGCTCCGGCTACCTCGTGCCCTGGCACTGCCCCGATGCCTTCGCCGACCGCCTGGAGGTGCTCCTCTCCAACGACGCCCTGCGCCACAGCATGGGCCAGAACGCCCGCCAGGCCGCCGTTGCCATGAGCTGGGAGGCCACCGCCCAGGGCATCGCCCGGGTCTACGCCGAGCTGGGCGTATCAGCGCCGGAGTAGACGAAAGGCGAGGCTACTGCCCTTCGCCCTCCGGCCCTTTGTCCTCCCGCAAACCAGTGCTGGTGGGCAGCAACCGAGGCCCCTAGAAACCCTCTCAAGAAGCTTTGCCGCACCGCCCCTGATGTTCATTGAGCAAATACGTTGCCAACGAGACCCAACCTCTCCCCCCCAGGGGTCCCCTTCTCCTGAAGGGCGAGGGGGACAATAAACTGTAGAATATGTGCAAACCTAACATCTTTGGGAGGCTAGCGGCACATGGTTGAGCGACCACAACGGGCAATGGTTATCTTTGCCCACCCGGACGACGAGATAGGCTGCGCTGGCACGATCGCTAGCTGGATCAAGGGGGGCACCGAGGTGTGTTTTGTCCTCTGCACCAACGGCGACAAAGGCACCGAGGACCTGGAAATGCCGCCGGAGCGCCTGGCAGTGGTGCGCGCCCAGGAGCAACGGAACGCTGCCACATCCATCGGCGTTCAGGACCTGGTGATGCTGGGCTACCCCGATGGTGGGCTGGAGGACACCCAGGAGTTCCGGGGCAGGCTGGTGAAGGAGATCCGCCGATTCCGTCCCCAGGTCGTCTTCACCCACGCCCCCATCACCCAGGCTCGGCATACCCACAGGGACCACCGCATCTGCGGTGCCGTCACCCTGGACGCCATTTTCCCCTATGCCCGGGACCCCTGGCACTACGCCGAGATCACCCGCGCCGGCTTCCAGCCCCACAAGGTCGGCACTGTCCTCCTCTGGGGCAGCGACAACCCGGAGGTCTTCGTGGACATCAGCGACTCCGTGGAGCTGAAAGCGCAGGCGATGCTCTGCCACCGCAGCCAGTTCGTGGAGCGGCCCAACCGAGACCCCAACCGCGTGCCCGGGGACTTCATCCGTGAGGGCGCCAAACGCATGGGCGAACGCGGCGGACTCCCCTACGCCGAAGGCTTCCAGCAGCTAGACTTCCGCACGTGATCGTGGCCGCTTCAAGAGGAGCCTTCCTGGGCCAACAGAGGCGCGCCACGCCCCCGGAGAAACGCACGAATGCTTGAAGCTATCCCAAAATGGTTTTCTGTACCCCATCGGATGGTCATTGACCAAAAAGAGTGACACTGGACATCTAAGCAGTCCCGAACAAGTGGGTGTCACCTATATCCCTGGTTAATCCGTAACCCATGTGCCCAGTTGCACAAGGGGGATGTGTCGGACCTAACCCCTGACCCATCCCCCGCAGGGAGAGAGGAACTGCAACTTGCTTGCTCTCTGCTATGTTGTTTCGTTCATGCCCATAAGGGGGCGGCATGATGCCCCTGCCTTCAGGCTGGGGTATAGAAAAGAGGGAAAGGCCGTGAGTTTTCACGGCCTTTCCCTCGGATTTCAGGGTTGCCAGGGGTTGCCCGGTTGGCTCCTACGCCGCCCTCACCTTTTCTTTGGCCTTGGTGCTAGCGGTAGCGGTAGCGGCAGCCCAAAGGCTGGATCCACCAGCCTCATCCTTCAAGTTGATCTCATGTCCGCACTGGAGGCACTCCAGAAAGCGCCCATAGAGATCATGGTTGATCTTCATGTCCCCCTGGCAGCGCGGGCACGCCTTGAAGTAAATCATTGTTCTCACCTCCTGTCCCTCCGGAGTCAGGGCCTCCTGCCCTGCCTTCTCATGAATTAGATGCGGGAGCGCCTTTTCGGATTCCGCCTATTATACTCCTCCTGATCAAGGGGGAGCTAGGGTCGTTTGGCAGATAACGCGTATACGATGGTCACACACTATTGGATTCGTCCTATCCAGTGACTTTAACTCTTCATCCGCATAAAAAGGACCCGGTTGTGCCCAGTTGGTGTTCACTTGTTTCCCACGCCATCCTGTCCTACCAGCGAGCCAGGCCTCCCGCTGACCGCCGTAACAGGGCGTCAGGCCGAGAACGCATCGGCTCCTCTGGCAGCCACGATTCCCCGTCCCTTGGCACGCCGGGAAGCCAAGAGCGTGACCTGGCACTGAAGGTCATTAACCAAGTAACTATCGCAAAATAGCTTTCCCCACCCCAGCCTGAAGGCTGGGGCATGATGCCGCCTCCTTTCAGGGAGCGGCGCCAATGCGAGTTTTAAATAGCTCCCTGGTCTAAGACCACAAGCACCCGGTTGGGGGTTCGCCAAACCCCCAACTTCAGCCGGCGGAGGTCTCCTGTAACGCCCCGGCCGACCGCAACCGTGGAATCATATAACTTGACATGCTGCATGTCAAGTTATACAATCGGGGTGCTGCGGGTTGCGGCGAACATCTGCCGCACTGGGAAGGGTGCAGCGTATCCCCGCAAAGCAGCGAACCCGATCCCGGCAAGGAGAGCCCGCTAAACGCCATATCCTAGTAGAACGTAGCATGGTGCAAAAACGTCAGGCCAGCCCCCGCTGGCGGGCGCCAAGTCCGGACCCGTGGCCAGAGGCAGCGCCTCCCCTGCCGACCGCTCCCACCAGGCCGTTGCGCCGTCGGGAGGGGGGCGCCGGCAGGACGGAGCCCTCCATCCAGGTGGAAGGTGTCTATATCATCAGCGTGGCCGCCCGTCTCCTGGAGATGCACCCGCAGACCCTGCGTAAGTACGAGCGCGCCGGCCTGGTGGGCCCCTCGCGGACCCTGGGCATGCGCCGCCTCTACTCGGAGCAGGACATCCTACGCCTGCGCCTAATCAAGCACCTGGTGGAGGACGTGCACATGAACCTGGCGGGTGTGGAGTTCGTCTTGGGCGTGTTCCACCGGTTGCTGGAGGCCCGGAGCCTTCTGGCCACCCTCCAGGAGGAGCAGACCATCGCCGACTCCCTGGCCCAGGAGTTCCAACGCCTCTTGGAGATTTTGGATTTCACCGGCGAACAACTCGTGTAGCGATTCCCATGTATCATTAGGTATGGAAAGCTATTGGCGCAACACGTGCTGTGTTGAACCTCTCCCCCTGTGGTCCCCCTCTCCCAATGGGAGAAGGGGACGATGATCTGAAGTATTGGTGTGATGCGGCCTTGCCGCATCACACCAATACAAGAACCTATCCCAAAAGGCTATCTGCACCGCACCCTGATGGTCATTGAACAAATACATTGCCAGTGAGACCCGACCTCTCCCCCTGTGGTCCCCCTCTCTGTCGCGGAGAGAGGGACGATGACTCAGGGAATTGGTGCGATGCGGCTCTGCCGCATCGCACCAAATCAAACCAATCTTCTCCCCCTTCCCGTGCGGGGAGGGGGAGCCCGAGGGGGGTAGGTCGGACCCCAGTTGGCAGGTCGTTTTGTCAAAGACCTGAAGGGGGCGGCATGATGCCCCCGCCTTCAGGCGGGGGTGCTGGAAACCGTTTTGCGATAGCTTCAAGACTACAAACCTCACACCAGGAGCCACAAAGCATGAGCCAAGAGCAAGAGCTGCCCCAGGCAGCAAGACCCTCGGAAGGGTCGGCCCTCGAGTCCGGTCCCGCGCCGGAGTCCACCGCCCCCCAGGAGCTGCGCGCCCAGTTGGAAGAGACGGAACGGGAGCGTGCCCAGTTCAAGGCCTTGGCCCAGCGCGCCCAGGCCGACCTGGTAAACTACCGCCAACGGGTGGAGAGGGAGCGGGAGGAGCAGCAACGGGCCGCGGTGGAGCGCACCCTGGGCAAACTGCTGCCCATCGTGGACGACTTGCAGCTTGCCCTTAAACATGCCCCCGCCTCCGGCGATGACGCATGGCTTGACGGCATCCGCATCATAGAGCGCGGCCTCCTGGCGCTGCTGGAGTCCGAGGGCGTAGCCGCCATCGCCCCAGTGGGCAAGCCCTTTGATCCCTGGGAGCACGAGGCCCTCTTCTCTGTGGAGGACCCCAGCAAGGAGCCTGACACCGTGGCGATGGTGGTCCGGCAAGGGTACAAGCTCCACGATAGGGTCCTGCGGCCCGCCCAGGTAGCAGTCGTCCAGGTGCGAGCTCCATCGGAAAGTCAGGCCCAGTCCCCACAAGTTGGGACTGGCGGCCCAGAGGAAAGGAAGGAACCATAATGGCAAAGGTCTTGGGCATAGACCTGGGTACCACCAACTCCTGTATGGCCATCATGGAGGCGGGGGAACCCAAGGTCCTGGAGAACAGCGAGGGCATGCGCACCACGCCCTCGGTGTTGGCGGTCAACCCCCGCAGTGGCGAGCGGTACGTGGGCCAGGCTGCCAAGCGGCAGGCCGTCACCAATCCAGAGAACACCATCTTCTCCATCAAGCGGTTCATGGGGCGGCGGTTCGGGGAGGTGGGGGAGGAGACCCGCCGCGTCCCGTACAAGGTGGCCCAGGCCTCCAACGGCGACGCCAACGTGGTCCTGGGCGGCAAGAATACGTCGCCCCCAGAGGTCTCCGCCATGATCCTTCGCAAGCTGAAGGAGGACGCCGAGGCCAAGCTGGGCGAGGCCATCACCCAGGCCGTCATAACCGTTCCCGCCTACTTCAACGACAGCCAGCGCAACGCCACCAAGGACGCCGGCCGCATCGCCGGCCTGGAGGTGCTGCGCATCATCAACGAGCCTACCGCCGCTGCCCTGGCCTACGG
>JACQUH010000280.1 GCA_016210375.1 Chloroflexota bacterium | reverse complement strand
GCCATGATCTCCCGCAGATGCTCGGCCAGGAAGAAATAGTAGTTGATCAGGTACTCCGGCTGGCCGGCAAATCGCTTGCGTAGCTCCGGGTCTTGGGTTGCAACTCCTACAGAACAGGTGTTGAGGTGACACTTGCGTAGCATGATACAGCCTAAGGTGATCAGGGCCACTGTAGCAAGGCCGAACTCCTCCGCTCCTAGCAGGCAGGCGACGGCCAAATCGCGGCCTGTCTTCAACTGACCGTCGGTCTGGACAACGATGCGGCTGCGCAGGTCGTTCATTACCAGCACCTGCTGGGTTTCGGCTAGCCCCAGTTCCCAGGGCAGGCCTGCGTACTTGATGGAGGACTCTGGCGACGCCCCGGAGCCGCCGCTGTCGCCGCTGATAAGCACCACATCGGCGTGGGCCTTGGAGACGCCGGCAGCGATGGTGCCCACGCCGACCTCGGCTACGAGTTTGACGTGGATGCGGGCCTCCGGGTTGACGTTCTTCAGGTCATGGATAAGCTGGGCCAGGTCCTCAATGGAGTAGATGTCGTGGTGCGGCGGCGGCGAGATCAGCTCCACGCCAGGCGTGGTGTGGCGTATCCAGCCGATGTAGTCGTCCACCTTGTGGCCGGGGAGCTGGCCGCCCTCGCCGGGCTTGGAGCCCTGGGCCATCTTGATCTGCAGGTCCCTGGCGTTGACCAGGTAGTTGGTGGTGACGCCGAAACGGCCGGAGGCCACCTGCTTCACGGCGCTGCTCCGGGAGTCGCCGTTCGGGCCTGGCTTGAAGCGGTGGTAGTCCTCGCCGCCCTCGCCGGTGTTGCTGCGAGCGCCGATGCGATTGGTGGCAATGGCCAGGGTCTCGTGGGCTTCGCGGCTGATGGCCCCCAAGGAGATTGCCCCGGTGGCGAACCGCCTGACGATCTCCGAGGCAGGCTCCACCTCCTCTAAGGGGAGGGGGGTCTCGCACCACCTGAACTCCAGCAGTCCGCGCAGCGTGCAGAGCTGCCGGTCCTGCCGGTCTATCAGGTCGGCGAACTCCCTGTACACCTTGTAGTCGTTCGTACGAGAGGCGATCTGCAAGCGGGCGATGGTCTCCGGGTTGTACATATGGTACTCACCGCCCCGGCGCCACTGGTAGTTCCCACCGATGTCCAGGTCCAGGGACGCATCCACCTGTGCAGCGCCGAAGCCGCGAGCGTGCCGCTGCCGCGCCTCCTCCTCAATCACCTCCAACCCGATGCCGCCTATGCGGGAAGGCGTCCACGTGAAGTACTTCTCTATGGTCTCCTGGTTGAGTCCCAGGGCTTCAAAGATCTGGGCGCCACGGTAGCTATAGATAGTAGAGATGCCCATCTTGGAGGCTACCTTCAAGACACCCTTTTCTATGGCCTTGATGAAGTTCTTCTGGGCCGTCTTGGCGTCCAGGGCACCCTGGAGGGCGCCCTGCCGTTCCATGTCCTGGATGGTCTCAAAGACAAGATAGGGGTTCACCGCCCCTGCGCCGTAGCCGATGAGCAGGGCGAAGTGCATGACCTCCCTCGGCTCGCCGGACTCCACGACGAGGCCAACGCGGGTGCGCAGGCCCTGGCGGATCAGGTGATGGTGCACAGCAGAGCAGGCCAGCAGGCTGGGTATCGGCGCGTGGCCGGCGTCCACACCGCGGTCGGACAGTATGACCACGCTGTAGCCGTCGCGGACCGCCTCGGCAGCCTGGATGCACAGCTCCTGGAGGGCGTGCTCCATTCCGGGGCAGCCCGCCCCGACACTGAAGAGCGTCTTCAGTGTGGTGGTGCGAAGGCCTCTCTGGTCCACGCACCGTACCCGCTCTAGCTCCTCGTTGGTGAGGACCGGGTGCGAGAGCTTGAGCTGGCGAGCGTGCGCTGGCGTCTCGTCCAGGAGGTTGCGCTGCGCTCCCAGGGGCGCTTCCAGGGCGGTCACCAGCTCCTCTCGGATGGCGTCCAGAGGCGGGTTGGTGACCTGGGCAAAGAGCTGCTTGAAGTAGTTGAAAACGAGCTGGGGCCTGTCCGACAGCACTGCCAGGGGAGTGTCTGTTCCCATGGAGCCTGTCGCTTCACCGCCGGTCTCCAGCATGGGCTGCAGGATCATGGAGAGTTCCTCTCGCGTGTAACCGAAGGTCTGCTGGCGTTGGATGAGGGTATTGGCATCTTCCTTCCGCACCGCGTAATCAGCGGAGGGCAGGTCATTCACCCGCACTTCATTGTCCGCCAGCCACTGGGCATAGGGCTGGCTGGCTGCCAGCTCCTGCTTGATCTCCTCATCATCCAGGATGCGTCCCTCTACAGGGTCAATGAGCATCATGTGCCCTGGCCGTAGCCGCCCCCTGTAGAGGACGTTCTCCGGCTCGATAGGCAGGACTCCGGCTTCGGAGGCCAGGACGATGAGGTTGTCCTTGG
>JACQUH010000279.1 GCA_016210375.1 Chloroflexota bacterium | reverse complement strand
TGGAGTGCTTGTAGCCGCAGTGCTCGCTCCACAGCGCGCCGAACATACCCAACTCCAGGGAGTTGGGTTCCCGCCCCAGGCGCTCCACGATAGCTTCGTACTCCCTTTCAGTGAGCGCAATCTCGTCCAGGACAGCTCTGGTGACGGCCACGGCGACTTCCTATCCTCTCAGGCTTCCCATTGTTACCAGTATAACGCCCCCAACCACGAGGACAGCGCCCAGCCATATTCGCCATGTGATCCTCTCTAGCTGGTGCAGGAACACCTGAGCCAGGGCAAGGGAGACCAGCGGGCTGACGGCGGTTATGGGCGCAACGACCACCAGGGGGGCTTTGCTGAGGGCGATGTAGCTAAAGGCCACGCCGGAGGATGCGGCCAGCCCGGCAACCGCCATGATCAGGTACGCACGCATGGGGGCCTTGCGATCGCGGACCATGGCCCGCGTGGAGACCAGCGCCAGGACAGCGGTGCCGAACAGGGGGGCAAAGGTGGCGACAACCAGGGGGGGAGCGAACTCGGTGACCATCTTGCGTCCCAGGAACTGGCTGAGGCCATAGCAGAAGGCCGCCGCCAGGGAAGCCAGGATACCCAGGGTAACCCGGTCCTTCAACGCCCTCTTCACGGCTGCGCTTGTACTCATGGGTTGTCGCTAGTGTCCTGTGTCAGAGATTCTTTGCAGGTATGGATTGGCATGGACTTGTCATGCTGAACGAAGGGAAGCATCGGGGGTGGTGGGAGCTCCCTCCCCAGATTCTTCGCTGCGCTCAGAATCTATCATGTTGGCCTCCAGCACCAGGAAGGATGAAAAGGGGGGGCACCCTGACACCCCCGCCTGAAGGCGGGGGCTTGAAGCCGCACCCTTCAGGGTGCGGTACGCGAAGCCCCATTTTCATAGGTAGGAATGACTTATGTAGTGAGCTTTAGATTCACCACGCTAGCTCCTCTGGGTCACGATGAGCACGACGCCTCCAACGATAGCCAGCGTGCCAAGAGCGATGAGGAGGCTAAGCTCCTCGCCGCCCACCAGGACCCCCAGGCCGACCGAGAACAGTGTCGCGCTGGCCAGGATGGGCGCCGAACGGCTCACGCCCGCAAGTTGGACCCCGCTGAAGTTCAAGAGCCTGCCCAGGGGGAAATTGATGACGCCTAGCACGGTGAACCAGAGGAGAGCGATAGCCGAAAAGGCGAACAGGTCTCGGCCGTACACGGCCAGGGCGATGGCGCCGATGAAGAGAGTGCCCGATGCTAGCGATACCACGGTGCCGGTCTTGGAGGACATGTGCTGAAGGCCGAGCCGGACAAAGATGGCCGATGCGCCCCAGCTCGCGGCGGCCAGCAGTGCCAAGGCGATGGCCAGCGCCATGCTACGTTGCTGAGGCCAGGAGGGATTGAAAGATGAGCTTGCCATCGGCGCCGCCAAGGAGGGGCTCGCAGCAGCGCTCCGGATGGGGCATCATGCCCAGCACGTTGCGGCCCTCGTTGATGATGCCGGCGATGTTCTCCAGGGCGCCGTTGGGGTTGGCCTCCGGCGTCACCTCTCCTGTGGGCGTGGAGTAGCGGAAGACCACCTGGCCCCGGCGGTTGAGGGCCTGGAGGGTCTGAGGGTCAGCGTAGTAGCTTCCTTCGCCGTGGGAGATGGGCACGCGCAGCACTTGGCCCCTCTGGCACAGGGCGGTGAAGGGCGTCTCGTTCGTCTCTACCCGCAAGCTCGTCCACTGGCAACGGAACTGGAGGTGGCTGTTGCGCATGAGCACGCCAGGCAGAAGGCCAGCCTCGCACAGTATCTGGAAGCCGTTGCAGATGCCTATCACGAGGCCGCCCCCCTGGGCGTACTCCTGTACGGAGGCCATGACCGGAGAGAAGCGGGCGATGGCGCCGGTGCGAAGGTAGTCGCCATAGGAAAAGCCACCCGGCAGGATGATGCAATCGTAGGGGGAGAGGTCCGTGTCCTTGTGCCAGACGTAGCTGGCCTCCTGGCCCAGGACCTCCCTGGTAGCGTGGAAGCAGTCGCCATCGCTCCAGGTGCCGGGGAAGACGACGATGCCGAAGTGCACAGAGTTTCCTTGTCTAGGAGGGGGAAGCCAGGAGCTCCCGCACCACCTGGCTTACGGCGGCTCCATCGGCCTTGCCCCGGACCTGGGGCATGAGCACCCCCATGACCTTGCCCATATCGGTAGGGCCTTTGGCGCCCACCTGGGCGATTGCCTGGTGGACAAGCAGGGCCAGCTCCTCTCGCGAGAGCTGCTGGGGCAGGTAGGAGCGGACAACAGCCAGCTCGGCCTCCTCTTTTGCGACCAGGTCCGGGCGGTTGCCGCGTTGGAACTCGGCGATGCTCTCCTGGTGCTGGCGGGCCATGCGGGCCAGGACGTTGATGATGCCGGCGTCGTCCAGGGGCCTCTGCCGCTCAATCTCCTCGTACCCTACGGCGGAGCGGATCATGCGAATGGTGGAGCGGCGCAGGTCGTCATGCTTTCGCATGGCGTCCTTGAGGTCTTCGGCGAGGCGTTCCTGCAGCGGCATAAAAAAGGGTAAACGAAATGAGAAGGGCGGCGCTGCTAGCCAGGGCTAGCGGGCGCGGGCGCTCTTGCGGCGTTTGGCGGCGGCTTTCTTCTTGCGGCGGATGCTGGGGGACTCAAAGTGCTCGCGGCGGCGGGCCTCGGAGAGGATGCCTTCCGTCTGGACTTTCTTATTGAAACGCTTCAGCAGGCTCTCAAAGGACTCGCCTTCGGACAGGACTACACGGGTCAAGCTCCACCCCTCCTTGGCAGCTAGCGACGTGGGCGGCGGGACGGCCTACAATGCGGCTCCGAGGCTTATCTTAGTGGAGCCAGGAGACGGTGTCAAGGCGAAGCAGGGGGCGGGCAAGGGACGCATACCCCCTGGGGATGTCGCCCCGCCTTGTCTGAAGGAGAAATCTAGGAAGGAGGGTGTTGCGGCTTTGCCGCAACACCCTCCTTCCTACTAGTCTTCTCGCCTTTCCCGCGGCGGTAAGAGGGCATTAGAGGGGGTCAAGTCACAGCCAGCGCATCCCCCTGGGCAATTGCCAAGCAGCCTCTCTCTCCGTATGATGGCATGACCTGCATGATTGGAGAGGACGGATGACCTCGGAGCGCAAGCTGCGAAGGCTGGTGTACAAGTACAGCTTCTATCACGTTGTCCCTGGCTGGCGTGGGCTGCCGGAGGCGGAGCGGGGGGCCGCCAAGGAGGAGTTTGCGGCGGTGGTGGAGGAGGCAGCGTCCCACATGAACGTGCGCACCTACAGCCTGGTGGGCATGAGGGCCGACACGGACTTTCTCCTGTGGTGCACGAGCCACAGCCTGGAGGCGCACCAGGAGCTGGATGCATTGCTCAACCGCACTCGCCTGGGCCCATACCTGGAGCGCCCCTACTCCTACCTGGCCCTGACCCGTCGCTCCCCCTACACCGATGACGCCCCGCACCCGCGAGAGGGCGGTAGCCGCTTCACCGTGAAGGCGGGGGAAACGCCGTACCTCATCGTCTACCCCTTCGTGAAGACCCGCGCCTGGTACGCCCTGCCTTTTGAGGAGCGCCAGGCCATGATGAGCGCCCATTTTGAGGTCGGGCACAAGTACCCCAACGTCCGCATCAACACCTCCTACTCCTTCGGCCTGGACGACCAGGAGTTTGTGGTGGCCTTTGAGACGGACAACCCCTCGGACTTCCTGGACCTGGTGATGGAGTTGCGGGAGGCCAGGGCCAGCGCCTATACTCTGCGCGAC
>JACQUH010000275.1 GCA_016210375.1 Chloroflexota bacterium | reverse complement strand
GAGGTTGGGTCTCATTGGCATCATAATTGGTCAATGACCATCAAGGGAAAGCGGCTAAGGGGGAATCGGCCTGCCCCACCTCTGCTGTAGGACAACCCTTCCTTCCCTTTAAGATACAGGGGGGATGGGATTGGCGTGAATAGCTGGGCACGGCTACGCAGTGCCCAACTTCTGCCATTTATTAGTTGCCCCTTTCCCTAGGGGGAAGGGGATCAAGGGGGAGGGTTGGGTCGGACCTCACCCCTGCCCCGTCTTCCTCAGGGAGAGAGGAACTGCAACCTGGCTGCGCTCTGCTAAGCAATTCAGTTTATGACCATAAGGGGGCAGTCCCATGAAGTTTTCTGGGGATAGCTTCAAGTATATCCTTCGGGAAAGCTGTCTGCAGGGGCGTTGCTCAGAGACCCATGAAGCTGTCCCAGAATGGCCTCCTGTACTCCGGCTTGAAGGGTGGGGCATCATAGGCTTTCCACCTGCCGCACCAGATGTTTAGCCGTGGGGTTCCCAAGGGTTTGCCCCGCTCCTGCCGAAGGACTCAGGGCGATGGGGTGGAACAAAGCGAAACCCAGGGGTTCGGTCCTGGGTTTCGCTTTTGCTGGGGAGCTACATGACCTCCAGAGGCAAGGCTACCTCGCCCCTGGACTGCGATAGCAACGCCTAGTCAATCCCTACGTTTACCTGGGCAATGGTGGCGTCCACAAGGGCGGTGATGTCCCCCAGTTTTTCCAGGTCGCTTACCAAGTGGATGGCGCGCTCTATCTGGGTCTTGCCCAACCCGGCCATTCTCGCATTGTCGCGGAACTTGTGGATGACCTCCTCCTCTCTCAGGCTGCGGCTGCCCTTTACACGGTGGGTCAGCTCGGTACCATCCTTGAGGTGGAGGGTGATCTCGTTGAATCGGGAGGTTTCGTTCGCGGGAGCGGCCTTGGCCTTGAAGTCGTCGTGCTGCACCACATTGATGCGCTTGATGAGGTCCTGGACCTTGGGTCGGACCACTTTGCGGTCGGTAAAGGAGTTGAGATTGACCTCGCCATCCAGCAGGTAGGCGGCGATGACATACCAGAGGCTGAACTTGCCCTGGAGACCGGTTTTGGGGTCCCCGATGGAGGGGACCATGTTCAGCGGCTCCTGGGGGAGGCTCACATCCACCCAGGCGATGTCCTCGGCCTTGAGGGTGGTGTGTTCGGCCTTGATCTCCTCCAGGCAAGTGAGGGCGGCGTGGGTGCCGGCGCAGGAAGGCCAGGGTTTGATTCGGATGCCCTCTGCAATGGCCAGGGGGTTACCCAGGTTGTCGGTAATGGCGTTGATGTTGGGGTGTTCGTCGGTAAAGAGGGAAAAGTACCCGAAGCGGTCTTCAATGGCGTCGGGGTTGGCAGTGAACCCCTTCTGGGCCAGCATGGCCGAGACGATGCCGGCGCGGGCGGCGTTGCCCGGGTGATAGGGTTTGGCCATGAAGCCGAAGTTGACGCGGCTGCCGGTGGCGGAGGAGGTTGCCAGGCCCAAAGCGCAGCGGGTCTGCGCTATGTCAAGAGTCAGCGCCCTACTGGCGGCGGCAGAGGCTCCCAGAGTGCCGTTGGTTGCGGTGGAATGCCAGCCGCGGCGGTAATGGTCCCGCCCAATGCTCTGGCCAATCCTGGACGCCACCTCAAAGCCCACGATGAAGGCCTCCATGACCCGCTTCCCACTCAGGTGGAGCTGCTCGCCCAGGGCCAGGACGGTAGGCATGAGGACACAGGCGGTAGGGCCCAAGCGTGCGCCGCCGTCGTCGTAGTCGGCCCCATGGGTCAGGATACCGTTGGCGAAGGCGGCGTTGGGCGCAGAGGTCTTCAGGCCGCTGCCGATGAGGCGGGCCACCGGCTTGCCGCCCATCTCCTCTGTGAAGTCGGTGACGATCCTGCCAATTGGCCGGACAGTGCTCTCAAGAGAGGTGCCGATACTGTCCAGGATGGCCTTCTTCACCTCCCTGGCAGCATTCTCCGGGATCTCAGGGAACTGGCTGTCCACAACCCACTGGGCCAAGCGTCCGGTGGTCGTCACGGCGCTTCTCCTTGCTTTGGGGGCCAGGTAAAGTTATAAAGCATCTATTATCCCCATGCTGCGCGCCATGTCAAGAGCGTGTCATCTATGGATCTGATCGGATTTGGCTGCTGAAGGCGCTGCTCTCCGGAATGCGTCAACCCAGTCCTGCGAGGACCGGGTGGCAGTGTACCGCTGGCAAGAGGAATGGGCCTGGGGGCGTTAGGGTTGGGTGGTACGCCCCCAGGGGTCGCGTGGTCTGGCCTACTCCAACTCCCCTTCGTCGTCCTCGTCGGTGTCCTCCGCCTCGGGCCGGGAGAGGAGAGGATTTTCGGCGCTCAAGTCCAGGGCTGTGACCAGGTTCTCTGGGTCTAGCTCTTCTTCCTCGTCCTCCTGGCCGTTGCCGCCTATAGCAGTGTGCAGGATGCCCAGGGCGGTGGCTTGCTGTCCTGGAAGGGGCAACCCCAGGCGCTGGCGGCCCTCTTCAGAGATATCCAAGCGCGCCGGGATAAGTCGCCCTATGATGACGTTCTCCTTCAGGCCCAGGAGTGCGTCCGTGCGGCCGTGGACGGCGGCCTCGGTGAGCACGCGCGTCGTTTCCTGGAAGGAGGCCGCGGCCAGGAAGCTCTCCGTGTTGAGGGAGGCGCGAGTGACGCCCAGGAGCTCGGGCCGGGCGGTGGCTGGCTCGCCACCCTCGGCCAGGACCCGGGCGTTCGTCTCCGCAACAACAAAGCGGTCCACCAGCTCCCCGGGCAACAGGTCGGTGTCGCCGGAGGTATCCACTCGGACCTTGCGCAACATCTGCCGGACGATGACCTCTATATGCTTGTCGTTGATGGTAATGCCCTGGGAGCGGTACACGGCCTGCACCTCGGCTACCAGGTAGCGCTGCACGGCCTCGGGCCCCAGGATGCGCAGGAGGTCTTGAGGGCTCTTGGGGCCAGAGGTGATGGGGTCGCCGGCACGGATGAACTGGCCCGCTCCCACTACCACGTGGGCGGCAGGCGGCACCGGGTACTCTCGCTGGTCGGTCTCGGTCCAGCTCACGATGATGGACCCCTCGTAGACATCGGCCCTGCCGGGGACGCGGGCCACCACCCTGCTCTGGTCCGGGACATCGTCCTGGGGGTCTTCCATGGCCGGCGGCCAGGCCAGGGTATCTCCCACCTCCACCGGATCGCCGGAATCCACGGCGGGCTCATAGCCTTCGGGCAAGGGGTACTCCTCGGTGAACTCCTCCTGGCTGACCACGCGGACGCGGCGGGTCTCGGCGGTCTGCTCCATCTCCACCTTGCCGTCAATCTCGGCGAGCAGGGCCATGCCCTTGGGCACTCGCGCTTCAAACAGCTCCTCCACTCGGGGCAGACCAGTGGTGATGTCCTGCTCGCCGGCGATGCCTCCTGTGTGAAAGGTGCGCATGGTGAGCTGCGTGCCCGGCTCCCCGATACTCTGAGCGGCTATGATGCCCACGGCCTCTCCCAGGAGCACTTGCCTGCCGTCGGCCAGGCTGCGCCCGTAGCACAGGCGGCAGAGGCCCCGCGGGGAGCCGCACGTGAAAGGCGAGCGGACGTACACGGTGGTGATGCCCGCCTCCACGATGGCCTTTGCTTTGGCTTCGTCAATCTCCTCGTTGCGCTCCACCAGGACTTCGCCAGTGTTGGGGTCGGCCACGGCACCCGCGGCGACACGGCCCAGGATGCGGTAGAGGAGTGGCGGTGTGAGGGAGGAGTCCTTGTCCTCTTCAATCCAGAAACCGTTGGTGGCGCCGCAATCCTCGCTCAGGATGATGACATCCTGGGATATGTCTATGAGGCGGCGGGTGAGGTAGCCGCTGTCTGCCGTACGGAGGGCGGTGTCCGTCAGCCCCTTGCGGGCGCCGTGGGTGGAGAGGAAGTACTCCAGCACAGTGAGACCCTCGCGGAAGTTGCCGCGGATCGGCAGGTCGATGATCCTGCCCGAGGGGTCAGACATCAGCCCGCGCATACCGGCCATCTGCCGGATCTGGGCGATATTACCTTTCGCGCCAGAGGTCGCCATCAGGAAGACCGAGCCGTACTCGGGCAGTCGCCGCTGGATCACAGCTGTCAGGCTCTCCGT
>JACQUH010000274.1 GCA_016210375.1 Chloroflexota bacterium | reverse complement strand
GACCAGCGGACCCCCATTGAGGAGACCCTGCGCACCCTGGACGACCTGGTGCGCCAGGGGAAGGTACGGTACATCGGCTGCTCCAACTTCGCCTCGTGGCAGATTGCCCAGGCCATGGAGGTGGCCAAGGCGCTGCACTTGGAGCCTTTCGTCTGCGACCAACCCCAGTACAGTATGCTCAGGCGGGAGGTGGAGAGGGAAGTAGCGCTCTGCTGCCAGGCCTACGGACTGGGCATCATCCCCTACTCGCCCCTGGCGAGCGGCTTCCTGACGGGCAAGTACCAGCGGGGCAAGCCAGGGCCCGAGGGGGCGCGGCTATCGGGCAACTCCCGGCAGGCCGCGGGCATCCTGACGGATGCCAACTACGACGTGCTGGAGAAGCTGGAGAACTTCGCCGCCGAGCGCGAGCACTCCATGACGGACCTGGCCTTCGGGTGGCTCCTGGCCAACCCCCTGGTGAGCAGCGTCATCGCCGGCGCTACTACACCGGAGCAGGTGGCGGAGAACGCCAAGGCTGGCGAGTGGCGCCTGACCTCCGAGGACATGAAGGCGCTGGACGGCCTGCTGGCCCACTGGAAGTAAGGGGCAGAAGAGCGCGTGAGCATGAGAACCGTCGGGGAGATACTGGCCCTCGCCTTTGTGCTGGTCACCTTGCTGCCGGCCTCCGCCTTGGCCCAGGAGGGAGGCGTCAGCGGGCCGCTGGAGGCGGTGGGGCCGTACAGGGTCTCGGTGAAGACCGTGACGCTGGAGCCGCTGGTGAATGAGGTGCGCTTCCTTGTGTACGTGGTGGATGGCGCTACCGGAGCGCCGGTGCCGGAGGCCCAGGTGCGCATCCGTACTCTCAACCAGACCTACGGCGACCAGGGGTGGGCCATAGCCCTGAACACACCCCAGCAGCCCGAGCTGTACCAGGCCAATGTCCATCTTGAGAAACCGGGCCTCTGGCAGACAGCAGTGGAGGTCTCCAGCAGCCTGGGAAACGTAACGGTGGCGGCGTCGTCGCTGGCGGTGCGGGAGACCGTTGGCTCATCCGCCGGGGGCTACACCTTTCTTGTCACAGGCCTCATCCTTGCGGGCGGCGGCCTTTACGTTACATGGCGCATCCGGCAGGCCCAACGGACGCGTCTCCTGTCCTCCCCTGGTGGGCCGGCCACCCCCGCCCGGAGCTGACGCTCCTTGTAGAGAGTTGTTCTGCTGTCACCAGGCCCTTGACATTTGGGGCTTTTGGTGCAAAATAGCAGAACATTAGTTCTTTACAGGGGTACCAATGCTCATCCAGACCGCGCCCGATGCCTACGAGAAACTACGCCATTTGGGGGGCATGGCCACGGACGACGTGCTGGCTCCAGAGGAGCACAAGTTCAATGCGCCCCGGGACGCTTACAGCCAGCCCCGAAACCACGGGATGCCCGCCGGCGTCTACAAGGCCGCCATGCCTAACGGCAAGACCATCTCACTGATGCGGGTGATGTTCACCGACGTGTGCAAATACGACTGCGCCTATTGCCCCAACAGCATCTATGTGCCAAGGCGGCGCTACGGCTTCAAGGTGGACGAGCTGGCCCGGCTGTTCATGGAGCTGTACCAGCGCCAGACAGTGGCGGGGCTTTTCCTCAGCTCCGGCATCGCCAGCACGCCCGACGGCATCATGGAGAAGCTGCTGGACACGGTGGAGGCCCTGCGGTACAAGCACCATTTCAAAGGGTACATTCACCTGAAGGTGATGCCTGGCACCTCGGCCAGTGGGGTGGAGGCGGCCTACCGCCTGGGCACGCGCCTCTCCATCAATATGGAAGCCCCCACTCAGGAGCACCTCCAGCGGGTGAGCACTATGAAAGACTTCAACCGGCATATCCTGGGACCCATGAGCGCTATCCATAAGCTCATCAATGCCCAGGGCGCCGGCGCGGTGGGCCAGGTGACACAGCTTGTAGTGGGCGCTACGGAGGAGACGGACCTGGACATCTATCGTCGCATGGCCCAGCTCTACGGCCAGTGGAGTTTCAAGCGCGTCTACTACCAGCCCTTCCGTCCTGCCCAATACACGCCCTTGGAGGAGCACCCGGCTACGTCCATGGCGCGGGCCCACCGGCTCTACCAGTTGGACTGGCTGAGCCGCATTTACGGCTACACCGAGGAGGAACTGAGGCCTGCCTTTGGCCCCGAGGGTTTTCTGCCGACAGATGTGGACCCCAAGTACCTCCTGGCGGCATACCAGTGGCGAGAGGAGCCCGTGGACATTAACCACGCCGGCTACACTCAGCTCATCCGGGTGCCAGGCATCGGGCCTCTCGCCGCCCGCCGCATCGTTGAGCAGCGTGGGCGGCACGCCATCAACACCTGGCGGGACCTGCAGGCCATGGGCGTGGTGGCGAAGCGGGCCAGGGCCTTTGTGGGCTTCGCGGGGTACAAGCCTGAAAAGTCGCGGCAGATCAAGATGGAGCTGTTCCAGGAGGGGCCCAAGGCTCCATCCGGGCCTGCCACCGCGATCGGAAGGGGGTGTGCTAGCTGCACCAGCGGCGGCTGTGGAAGCTGTCCGGTGGCTTTGCGGCGGAGCCCGTCAACGGTGGCCGCTGAGGTGGTTTAGCGCCCTACTGGGGGCCGGGCTTCCCCTTTTCCTTCCCCCTTGTATCTTGAGTAAGGGCAGGCACACTCATATCGGTGGTCTTTCAGGAAACCTTGACCACCTTCCACCCGTATGCTAGCCTTTCTTCATCGGCCACGACGGAGTCCAGTACGCAGGTTGCCCAGAGACAGCGAGTCCGGTCCGGTGCAAGCGGACCTCAAGGCCCTGCCGAACATCCCTCCCGAGCCGCCCGCCGAACCGGCGTCCATCCTCTACCAGGAGTCAATTCCCTCTCCCTGGATGGGAGAGGGTAGGGGTGAGGGTGAAGCACAAGTAGGCCGGGCCGGGCGCGCCGCCCGTTATCACGGCAGGGCGTGTTTGCGCCTCACGAGAGGTCCCGTTGACAGCGGGACAAAAAGGGTGGTACCGCGGGAACGAATGTCCCGTCCCTTTGAGGGACGGGACTTTTTGTTTGCCTGGTTTGCCAATGAGGGAGGAGGAAATGGCTGAACAGCAACGAATCCTTGCAGCTCTGGAGGAATACAACAAGAGATGGCCGCGCAACGACTATCCAGGTGCAGGCACAAGTTGGCTAAACAACGAGCGCTACTCTGTGGCTCTAGTGCACGAAGGTAAACTCTATCCTCCCAAATACATTTGGGCGATGGTTATTGGTGTAGCGACGCCTGACTTCAATACAGCAGAAGCCACGAACGGACTTGAAGATGCGGGATTTCAGATAATAACCAAACCAGGGGCTACCCGGAGGTAACGTGTCCCTTCCCAATGCCCTCCTCCTTGACCTGGATAACACCGTCCTAGCCTTTGACCAGGCGGTAGAGCAGTCGTGGGCGGACGTGGCCAGGACCTATGCCCAGCAACTGAACGGCGTGACGTCCCAGCGATTGCTGAGCGCCCTGCTACACAGCCGAGACCTCTTCTGGGCTGACTCGGTACGCAACCAGTGGGGCCGCAACAATCCAGCAGAGGCGCACGTCCAGGTGGTACGCAGCGCCCTGACAGACCTCGGATTCAGCAGAACGGATGTAGCCGAGGAGATAGCGCAAGCACACACCGACAACTTTGACCGCAGCGTTGCCCCTTTCCCCGGCGCCATAGATGCGCTGCGACGTTTGCGACAGCAAGGTGTACGTCTGGCCCTGGTTACCAACGGCGGCGCCGAGCCGCAACGGCGGAAGATCAGACAATTCCACCTGGAAACGCTGGTGGACGGTATCTTCATATCGGGCGAGCTTGGCTATGGCAAGCCTGACCCCCGGGTGTTCCGCCAGGCCCTTGAAGCCCTGGGCGCAAGACATTCCGACGCCTGGATGGTCGGCGATAGCCTGGAAGACGACATCGCCCCTGCTCAGGCCCTGGGCATCACCGGCGTGTGGGTGGACTGGCAGGGCAAGGGCTTGCCCGAGGGGAGCAAGGTAAAGCCGGACAGGATTGTGAGGGAGTTAAGGGAGGTGGTGGGGTAGGCAGTCCGACCTCACCCCCTGCCCCCTCCCCTGAAGTGGGAGGGGGATGGAGAGCTATGATGAGAAGAGGTGTGCGAGGGCCAAGAATTGGGGTGGATTTGAAAGGTATAGTCACTGGTCAGCCAATACCTGAAGAGAAACGCATTACGGCTAGGCAACTGCGTAAGGATATGACGGAAGCCGAGCGTCGTCTTTGGGAGCTATTGCGCGACGGCCAGATCAACGGACACCGTTTCAGGAGGCAGCAGGCCATAGATGGCTACATCGTCGACTTCTGTTGCCACAGCCTGGGAGTGGTCATTGAAGTGCACGGCCCAGTCCATGACCAGCAGCAAGAGTATGACCAGGCCAGAGACAAGGTACTATCAGCAAGAGGCCTGACCGTTCTCAGATTCAAGAACCAGGAAGTCATTGAAGATTCCCCGGTGTAATCAATCGTATTGTGGAACATGCAAGACCAGCCCAAAGCCTCCAATCTATTCCCTCTGATTCCCCCTCCCTCTTTAGGGGAGGGGGTCAGGGGGTGAGGTAAGCATCATGACCACACAACCAAAACCCACCTTCAAACCCGTCAACCCGCGCCCGGACTTCCCCGCCATGGAGCGCCAGCGCCTGCAGTGGTGGGCCCAGCAGGACACCCTGGGGAAGTACCTCCGCCGCAACGAGAAGGCGGGGAAGCGCTTCTCCTTCATTGACGGCCCCATCACGGCCAACAACCCCATGGGCGTGCACCACGCCTGGGGCCGCACGTACCAGGACATCTGGCAGCGCTTCAAGACCATGCAGGGCTACCGCCAGCGATACCAGAACGGCTTTGACGGCCAGGGCCTGTGGGTGGAGGTGGAGGTGGAGAAGGAGCTGGGCTTCACCTCCAAGAAGGACATTGAAGCCTTCGGCATTGGCCGTTTCGTGGAGCTGTGCAAGGAGCGCGTCCGCACCTTTGCCGCCGTGCAGACCCAGCAGTCGGTCCGCCTCGGCTACTGGATGGACTGGGAGGACTCCTACCACACCATGTCCGACGAGAACAACTACACCATCTGGCGCTTCCTGAAGGTGTGCCATGAACGGGGCTGGCTCTACGAAGGAACCGACGTCATGCCCTGGTGCCCCCGCTGCGGCACCGGCATCTCCAACCAGGAGATCGCCACCGAAGGGTACGTGGAGGTGGAGCACGCCTCCCCCTTCCTTCGCTTCCCCCTCTTGGAGCGCCCGGGAGAGTCGCTGCTTGTGTGGACGACGACGCCCTGGACGCTAAGCTCCAACGTCGCCGCCGCCGTGAACCCGGCCATGACCTACCTCAAGGTGAAGCAGGGCGCCGATGTGTTCTACCTGGCCAAGAGTCGCCTCAGCGTCCTCCGCGGGGAGCACGTTGTGGAGGAAGAGTTGCCTGGCTCCGCCCTGGTCGGCCTGGCCTATCGCGGCCCATTTGATGAGCTTCCCGCCCAGCAAGGGGTCGCCCACCGCGTTGTCCCGTGGGCCGACGTCAGCGAGGCCGAGGGCACGGGCATCGTGCACATCGCCCCGGGCGCCGGCGCCGAGGACTTCGCTTTGGGTAAGGAGCACAACCTGGCAGTCATCGCGCCCCTGGACGACGCCGGTGCCTTCGTGGACGGCTTCGGGTGGCTCACGAGAAGGAACGCCGCCGAGGTGCCTGACGACATCTTTGCCGACCTGCGCCAGAAAGGCCTGCTGTACCGCGTTGAGCGATACCGCCATCGGTATCCCACGTGCTGGCGGTGCAGCACCGAGCTGGTCTTCCGCCTGGTCAGCGAGTGGTTCATCTCCATGAAGGACCTGCGAGGCCTCATCGCCGATGTGACGCGAAAGGTCCGCTGGATCCCCGACTTCGGCATGGAGCGGGAGCTGGACTGGCTCAAGAACATGGGCGACTGGATGATCTCCAAGAAGCGCTACTGGGGCCTGGCCCTGCCCATCTACAAG
>JACQUH010000273.1 GCA_016210375.1 Chloroflexota bacterium | reverse complement strand
GGGGAGGTGGGGAGGTGGGGAGGGCGTACGGCTCAAAGGCGGGAAGAACCGGCGTCGGCAGGGGCATGCGCCCGGGCGTGGCGTCGCCCGCCTCCAGGGGCGCGCCGATGTGCCTCCGCCACGCCGCTTCCAGGCCCTCCAGCCCGAAGCCGTAGGCCCGCTGCAACGCCTCCTCTGCTGAGACGCCCTGCCGGAAGGCCTCCAGCAGACCTCTCAGCCTGTCCGGGCCGTACACCTCCGCCAGGAACTTCACCAGGCTGAAGCTTTCGCCATAGGCCAGCAGGGCCTGCTGGGGATCGGTGGGAAAGCCCTGGCCCAGTCCGGCGACAGAGAGCAGTCTGCCTGAGGCTATGGCCTCCTGCAAGGGGCCATCGTAGCCAGGCTGCGGCTCCCTAGAGGCGTCCTCGTTGTAGGTCGCCAGGCCCTCGTTGAGCCAGGAGGGAATCTCCGAGAGGCAGGAGAAGCTGATCTGGTCTACGATGAGGTGTGTGAGCTCGTGGGCCACGGCGCGGCTCCCCCAGGCCAGGGAGCTGGGCGAGACGCCGATGGCGATGATCCCAAAGCTGGTGAAGGCCACGCCCCCCGTCCACTCCTCGGGGAAGACCAGGGAGCCTCTCAGGTCCTCGCCGGAGGCATAGATGAAGACCTGCACGGGTTGGCTGGGGCGGACGCCGGCAGACGCTTCCAAACGGGCCAGGGCCTCCGCCGCGGCGTCCATGAGCTTCCCAGCAAAGGCGTTGTCCCCTTCGTACCAGGAGAGCGTGACGTCACCCCGCGTGACGGTGCGCCACGGATAGCGGGTGTCCATTACCCGGTAGGTCTGCCAGGGGGTCTCTGTCGCCCTGCCGGAGTCGTCCCGCAGGAGCCACCGGTAGTGGACAATGGCCCCTGGCGGGAGACTGCCGCCCCTTCGCAGGTCCCATGTCCACTGGACGTCCGCGCCGGCGGTGGGGGCCAGGTCCGGGTAGCCGCTAGTCTCCCGGCGGGCGCAGGCGCGCTGCTCCGTGAAAAAGCGCAGCTCGGCCCTGGCAATGGCCCCTGGCGGCTGGGTCCGGAGGTGAAAGGTGACCGAGCCCGGGAAACTGGCCGTGGCCCAGGACTCCAGTCCTTGAGCACCCTCCTGGGCCGTCGCCACGGCGGGGACAAGCAGCAGGGCCAGGGCCAACGAGGTAAGGATCGCTAGCCTGTAGAGCGCCACGGCTTCTCTTGCTCGTCCCGTATCTACTGCCGGTCCCCCACGGTGGTCAGAAGGTACGCCTCCAGGAGGGGAGCCAGCTCTCCGTCCAGGACAGCCGCCGTATCGGCTGTCTCATAGCCGGTGCGGTGGTCCTTCACCATCCTGTAGGGGTGCAGGACGTAGCTGCGGATCTGGTTGCCCCATTCCGCGGGGATATGCTCGCCTTTCAGCTTGGACTGCTCCTCCCCGCGCCTCTTCATCTCCAGGTTCATGAGGCGCGCCCTGAGCACCTTGAGGGCCGTCTCCTTATTCTGGAGCTGGGAGCGCTCGTTCTGGCAGACCACCACGAGGCCCGAAGGAACGTGGGTGATGCGCACCGCGGTGGATGTCTTCTGCACGTTCTGGCCGCCGTGTCCGCCCGCCCGGAAGACATCAATGCGCAGGTCGTCGGGGCCGATGTTGACCTCAACATCCCCCTCGGCCTCGGGCAGCACCTCCACCAGGGCGAAAGAGGTGTGGCGCGCGTGGGAGGCGTCAAAGGGAGAGATGCGCACCAGGCGGTGGACGCCGCGCTCGGCTTTCAGGTAGCCGTAGGCCCACCGGCCCACGATCTCCACCATGGCGCTCTTTACGCCTCCCTCCTCGCCGGGAGAGAGTTCCAGGACCTGGGCCTTGTAGCTGCTGCGCTCCGCCCACCGCAGGTACATGCGCAGGAGCATTTGCGCCCAATCCTGGGATTCGTGTCCTCCTGCGCCGGAGTGCACTGCCAGGATAGCGGTGCGCTCATCGTAGGGCCCTGAAAATACGAGCTGTAGCTCCAGCTTGCGCAGCTCCCCCTCCATGGACGCCGTCTCCTCCTGGAAGCTACTCTCAAGGGACGCGTTATCCTCCTGAAGGGCCAGGCCGATCAGCTCGTCCATGTCCGCAGCACGGCTGGCGAGGCTGCGCCAGGTATCCACCGTCTCCTTGAGGCCAGCGAGGCGCTGCATGGCGCTGCGGGCCTCCTCTGCGTTGCCCCAGAACTCCGGTGCGGCGCTCTGCGTCTCCAGCCGTGCTATTTCTTGCTCTTTAGTAGCCAGGTCAAAGACGCACCAGGAGGTTGGAGATGCGTCTACACAGCTCTTCGGCTTTTGCTTTTTGCTCTTGCACTGCAAACACCTTTTGGGATTGATCCAGGGGGATACGCACCTTCCATAATAGCAGAGGGGAAGGCCTGGTGGACAACCAGGCGGTAATGTTTGCGTGTACTATGGTTTCGGCTTGCCAGCAGCCGCCAGGTGGGCCAGGCGGGTGGGCTCCGGCATCCGGTAGCGGGTGCAGCAGGCCAGGGCCCAGCGCACCGCCGTCGCTAGGTCTATCCTGTGGCCCACCGAGACATAGAGTGGCCTCACGCCTGCCCGGGTGCGTACCGCAGCGCCCACCACCTCGCCCTGGTGCTCCAGGGAGACCCAGGCGCCCCGCTCGCTCCCCAGGGGGCCGTGCCGGCCCACCAGAACCGACTTGGCACAGCCAATGGTTGGCAGGTCTGCCAGCAGCCCCAGGTGGCAGGCCAGTCCGAAGCGTCGCGGGTGGGCCAGCCCCTGTCCATCGGCCAGCAGCAGGTCGGGCTGCGTTGCCAGGCGCTCCAGGGCCGAGAGAACCAGGGGCGCTTCCCGGAAGGAGAGCAGCCCCGGGATGTAGGGGAACGCTGGCACGCCCTGGGCCACCCGCACCTCGGCCACCGCCAGGTCTGGCAAACGCAGCACCACCACGGCCGCGCTCACGACGCCCTCGCCATCGGGCGGCGACAGGTCGGCCCCCGCAACGAAGCGGGGGCTGCTGGCGGCGTCGCTGGCCTGGGACACCTGGCCGGCCAGGCGGACCTGGATGGCCCGGGCCTCCTGGACCGAGACATCCCATGGGTGTAAAGCGAGAATCTTCACCATGGCTGACCGTCGTATGGGGGTGCGGCTCCGCATTCTAGCCCTTTGCCGTCGCCCCATGCAATCCGGCGTCCCTCCCCCGGGGACTCTTCCTCTCTCTGCTCTTTCCCCGTACAATGGCCTATCATCGTTGCAGCCACGACCAGCCGCGTGGCGCTCCCCTCTCCCTTGATGGGAGAGGGATCAAGGGTGAGGGTGAGACGTTCGCCCACAAGGGCATTTGTCAGAGCCTATGGCGCTCTGCCCCAAGGAGCATCCCCTTATGGTTGACATGGACACCATCGTCTCGCTGTGCAAACGCAGGGGGTTCGTTTTCCCTTCCAGCGAGATCTACGGCGGCCTCGCCTCCACCTACGACTACGGCCCCCTGGGCGTGGAGTTGAAGCGCAACATCCGCGACTCCTGGTGGCGAACGTTCATCCAGGGCCGCGACGACTGCGTGGGCATGGAGTCCGCCATCCTCATGCACCCCCAGGTGTGGGAGACCTCTGGCCACGTGGCCAGCTTCTCCGACCCGCTGGTGGAATGTAGGAAATGCAATTCACGCCTAAGGCCAGACCAGGTACGTGTAAGCGATGTGACTACACAAGATAAGGGACTTATCGGATACGTCAGCGGCTTCGACGAAGAGGAATTGCACAAGAAATGGCTAGACCTGTGGAGGAGAGCCAACTCACGTCCTCAATTGATATCTATATCCCAAAGAGGACCTGCACAAATAAGGTCTCTGCAGGACTACCTTAATGACACAAGCCAAATACCCTGCCCTGCATGCGACGCTATTGGGCAATTCACCGAACCCCGCCAGTTCAACCTCATGTTCAAGACCTTCCTCGGCCC
>JACQUH010000272.1 GCA_016210375.1 Chloroflexota bacterium | reverse complement strand
GGGATGCGATGGCCCCACCAGAGCTGGCGGCTGATGCACCAGTCGCGGATGTTCTCCATCCAGCTCAGGTACACCTTGGTGAAGCGCTGGGGGATGATGGTGATGCGCCCGTCCAGCACGGCCTGGGCAGCCCTGTCCGCCAGGGGCCTCATGCGCATGAACCACTGCTTGCTGACCAGCGGCTCCACGATGGTATCGCAGCGGTCGCAGCGGCCGATGGACATGGGGTGCGGCTCGGTCTTCTCCAGAAGGCCCTCGCGTTCAAGCTGCTCCACGACCTTCTTCCGCGCCTCGTACCGCTCCACGCCGGCGTAGGGACCGGCCAGGGCATTCAGGGTGGCGTCCAGGTTCATGATGTTGATCACGGGCAGGCCGTGGCGCTGGCCGATGTCAAAGTCCACGGGGTCGTGGCCCGGCGTGACCTTCAGCGCGCCGGTGCCGAACTCCAGCTCCACGGCCTCATCGGCGATGACTGGGATGGGCCTCCCCATGATGGGCAGGATGACCCGCTTGCCCACGACGCCCTGGTACCTGGGGTTGGCGGGATGCACTGCCACGGCGGTGTCGCCCAGCATGGTCTCTGGACGAGTGGTCGCCACCGTCAGGTGGCCGCTGCCGTCCTCGTATGGATAGCGGATGTAGTAGAGGTGGCCCTCCTCGTCGGCGTGCTTGACCTCCAGGTCGGAGAGGGCGGTCATGCAGCGGGGGCACCAGTTGATGATGCGCTCCCCCTGGTAGATGAGGCCCTTGCGGTAGAGGTTGACGAAGGTGGTACGCACCGCCAGGCTGGGGCCGGCGTCCAGGGTGAACCGCTTGCGGGACCAGTCGCAGGAGGCACCCAGGCGCATATGCTGGCGATCAATGGTGCTGCCGTACCGCTCCACCCACTGCCAGACGCGCTCCACGAACTGCTCGCGGCCAAGCTGGTGGCGGCTCACGTCGTCCTGGCTCTGCAACATGCGCTCCACCACCACCTGCGTGGCAATGCCGGCGTGGTCCGTGCCGGGAAGCCACAGGGAGGGATCGCCCATCATGCGGTGCCAGCGGGTCATGGCGTCCTGGAGGGCCGCGGTCAGCGCGTGGCCCAGGTGCAACTCCCCCGTGACGTTGGGGGGCGGCATGATGATGACAAAGGGCTGCTTGGCATGGTCAACCCTGGGCGTGAAGAAGCCAGCTTCCATCCAGTACTGGTAGAGGCGTTCCTCCACGGGATGGTGGTCGTAGACCTTGGGGAAGTCCTGGGATAATTCGCTTGTCATGGTGTGTCTCGTTATGTAGGGAATGATGGGTCCGTAGGGGCGCAGCATGCTGCGCCCCTACCATGCACATACGCCGCAACAAAAAAGAACCCGCCCCCTGGCATACGCCTAGGGACGGGTTCATACTCCCGTGGTACCACCCTAGTTTCCCGATAGAATCGGGACACTCACGCGCAGGTAACGGTGCGCGGCCGCCGGCCCTATCCCGACATGGTCTGGATTCAGGCCGGCCACTCCAGGGCGACTTCACGCGGGCGCAGGCTACCGGCTTGCACCAACCGCCGGCTCTCTGGAGCGCCTCCCGCGCTACTCCTCCCCTTCTCCGTGGAACGACGCCAGCTTACAAGAGTTGAACCTAACATGAGACACCTTCACTGTCAAGGGAGGTGACGTCATGTACCCTATTTCAAGGGCTGGGTGTTGTTAATAGCCCATCACCCTTGTCTTCGCCAGTTCAGCTTGGATTTTCCCCGAAGGCGTTAGACGTAGCACACCACGCTGGGGATGCTCAGCAAGCCTTTCTTTGACTAGCCTATGAACCTCCCACTCACAGCACTTCTGCCACCGTGGTTGTTTGGCCACGGCAAGAATCTCCTTGTCCTGGCTGATGAATCTTTTCCCCCAACGAGCCTCTATTTGACGCAGATACTCAACTCTGTGAGCGGGATGCTCCAAGGCAAGCAACACAGTAAGCACTAGGTCTCGCGCCTTGCGCGGTTCCACCCAACCATTCTCTCCGCGCCCAGAGTATTGGCGTTGGCGACCAGTTGTTGGGGAGCGAGTGACTTCAGGCATCGGTGCCGCAGGGTGATTGGTGACCGCAATAGGGTTATCCCCGTCACCTTGCTCTCTTTGACTCTCTTGCAGACTACTCTCTTTAGAAGCTGGCATCACATAGCCCACGAGTCGACGGAGCTCTTCTTCGGATATGGATCCCCTTTTTGCCAATCTTACGAGGTCCTCTAATACCGTTGAAAGACTTTCCATGTTTGCTCCTTCTCTGTTTACTATACGGTTTAGTCTACCATTACTTTCATACTCAGTCAAGCCTTAGTCTTGTTAGTAAACCATAGTCTCTTCCTCTGAGCCAAAACCCTTTCTAGGTTTTAGCCGTCCTATATTGAGGAAGGATGCTGGTGGGAGTGCAAAAGGAATCGGCGGGCAACTGTGTTGCCCGCCGATTCCTTTTGTCTTACTCTAACTAGTTTTGCTAACTGGGTCTTAGCAATGACACAGCAAGGCGCTAACTTATCGTCCCCTTGGTGCTAGGGATTACGCCGGCGGCTCGCGGCTCCTCTTCCACGGCGGCGCGAAGGGGCCCGCTATGGCGCAGGGATGTCTTCCCCTACGGCCTATGGCATATTCTCGCCCGCCTCTGGTATACTCCCTGGGGAACCCCGCTCCTGTCGGGGTGATTCTTTGAGAGGGAGACGCCATGCCGGGCTACGCGGTGATCGGCGGCCAGTGGGGCGACGAAGGCAAGGGAAAGGTCGTTGACTTCCTGGCCCAGGAGGCCCAGTACGTGGTCCGCTACTCCGGCGGCAACAACGCTGGCCATACGGTGATAAACGACCTGGGAGAGTTCGCGCTGCACCTGGTGCCTGCCGGCATCTTCTGGCCGCATGTCACCTGCGTCATCGGCAATGGCGTGGTGGTGGACCCCGATACCCTCCTCCAGGAGCTCTCCGTCCTGGCGAAAGCTGGCGTGGACACCTCCCGCCTCATAGTCAGCGACCGCGCCCACCTGATCATGCCCTACCACGTGGCCCTGGACCGGTTGGAAGAGCTTTCTCGGGGCGCGAACGCCATCGGCACCACGGGGAGAGGCGTCGGCCCCGCCTATGTGGACAAGGTGGCACGGGTCGGAATCCGCGTGGGGGACCTCCTGGAAGCGAACAGGGAGGAGGTGTTCCTGCCTCGGTTGGAGCACGTCCTCCACCAGAAAAACGCCATCATTACGAAGGTCTATGAGAGCGAACCCCTGGACCTTGGCGCCCTGAACCAGAAATGCATGGAGTGGGGCGAGCGTCTGAAACCCTACATCCAGCCTTCGGAGGTCGTGCTCCAGGAGGCGCTGGCCCGGGGAGAGAACATCCTCATAGAAGGGGCGCAGGGGACTTTGCTGGACATTGACCACGGCACCTACCCCTTTGTCACATCGTCCTCTCCCTCTATTGGAGGAGCGTACACGGGACTGGGCATTCCTCCCAGCTCCATAGTCGGCTCCCTGGGCGTCTTCAAGGCCTACTCCACGCGGGTGGGCGGCGGCCCCCTGGTCACGGAGCTCCTGGAGGAGACGGGTGCGAAGATCCGGGAGCTGGCGTGGGAGTTCGGCGCGACCACGGGCCGCCCCCGGCGTGTTGGCTGGTTTGACGCCGTGGCAGGCCGATACAGCGTCAGCCTCAATGGCTTCACCTCTCTGGTGCTGACCCGTCTGGACATCCTGGACCATTTCTCCCCCGTCAAAATCTGCACCGCCTATGAGCTTGATGGCAAGGTGATCCACTACTTCCCATCCAGCGTGTCGGCCCTGGAGCGGTGCAAACCGGTCTACGAGGAGTTTGAGGGCTGGAGCCAGCCCACCGCCTCGGTGACTCAGATGGATAAGCTGCCCAGGAACGCCCTCGCGTATGTGCGCCGGCTGGAGGAGTTGCTGGGCGCTCCCATTGACATGATCTCCACCGGCCCGCACAGGGAGGAGACCGTGGTGAACCGGCCCTTCATCAAGGGCTAGGCTACCGATTCGCCAAGGAGCAATGAACAACAAGTGAAGGAGGGGCAGTCATGAAACTGGTGGTCTTCAACGACTTCAAGGTGGGAGTGGTGCGGGCTAGCTCCGTGGTGGACGTGACGGATGTAGTGGAGGACATCCCTCACATCAACACGGGCGAGCTCATGAGCGGCCTGATTGAGCGCTTTGACCAGTACAAGGGCAAGATTGAGCAGAAGGTGGCCTCCTCCCAGGGGGTCCCCCTGAACAGCGTAGTTCTGCGGTCGCCCCTGCCCAAGCCACCCAAGCTGGTGTGCATGGCCGTCAACTACATGGAGGACGGCACCCGGGCAGAGCCGGCGCCCATCAATGCCTTCCTCAAGTCCCCCACCTCCGTCATAGGCGACGGCGACATTGTGGAGCTGAGCCAGGACAACGCCACCGTCTTTGAGAACGAAGCGGAGCTTGGCCTGGTCATCGGCAAGCGGGCCAGCAAGGTGAAGGCAGCAGACTGGCGGCAGTACGTCTTCGGGTACGTCAACTTCATTGACGTGTCCTCTCGCGGCTTGGGCGCCCAGGGTATGGACAGCTTCTTCCCCACCAAGTCTCAGTACACCTCTGCGCCCATCGGGCCTTACCTCGTCACCGCCGACGAGATCCCCGACCCCCAGAACCTTCAGGTACGCCTGTGGGTCAACGGCGATCTGAAGCAGAACTACAACACCAATGACATGGGCCACAAGATCCCCCGCGTCGTTGAGTGGACCTCCTCCATCACCACGCTGCTGCCGGGCGATGTCATCGCCGCGGGCACCAACCACTGGGGCCTCGGCCCGCTGCACGACGGCGACTTCATGGAGATGGAGACCGAGGGCCTGGGTCGCATTCGCCTGAAGGTACGGGACGTGTTGCAGCGCCAGTGGGTGCGAGAGACCCACCGGGAGCGACAGGCCAAGGGCCAACCGGCGCAGGCGCCCAGGATCTCGTAGTGCTAGTTGTCATTCTGAGTCCCGATTCCATCGGGACGAATGAATCTCTCCTGGTAGCAGATTCGTTCGGTCATCCCGATTGCATCGGGACGCCCTCAGAATCATAACTCTGCGTTCCCCTACCCTCGTCAAAGACTTGACCACAAAAGGAGCGAGGCCATGAAGCTGGTGTTCTTCAACGACTTTACCCTGGGCATCCTGCAAGGCAACATGGTGCATGATGTCACCAACGCCGTGAAGGACGTGCCCCACGTGACGCCCCAGGACCTCATCTCGGGCGTGATCTTCCACTTTAACGTGCTGCGCAGCAAGATAGAGGCCGAGGCCGCCAAGAGCCGGGGCATCCCCCGGAGCCAGGTCCGCCTGCGCGCCCCCCTGCCCCGCCCAACCCACATGGTGAACATGGCGGCCAACTACCTGGAGAACGGCGCATTGAAGGAGCCGCGCCCCATCAACGCCTTCCTGAAGTCCCCGGAGTCCGTCATCGGCAACGGCGACACCTTGGTGCTGCCCCCGGACAAGGCAACCATCTTCCACCACGAGGCAGAGCTGGGGGGCGTCATCGGCAGGCCGGCCCGCAACGTCAGCGCGGCCAACGCCTACGACTATCTCTTCGGCTACGTCAACTACGTAGACGGCTCCGCCCGCGGGCTGGGCGGCGGCTCCTTCTACTGGGGCAAGTCCTATGACACCT
>JACQUH010000027.1 GCA_016210375.1 Chloroflexota bacterium | reverse complement strand
GCGAAGAATCTCTCCTGGTGAGAGATTCATTCGGTCGGGCCAATTGCATTGGCCCTCCCTCAGAATGACAAGGCGGATGGCATTGTAAATGCTCAATCACCATAAGTGCCAGGTTGGGGGTTCACCCACCCCCCGACTCAAGGGCATTGACGAAATAATCCGCCAAAAGGGTTCCGACCTAACCCCCTCTAGCTCCCTCCTTCGCTGCGTTCAAGGAGAGGCTCTTCCCGTACGGGAAGGGGGAGGAGATACACTTGAAACAGTGTGATGCGGCATTGCCGCATCACACTGTTTCCTTAGTCTATCGTCCCCTTCTCCTCCCAGGAGAGGGGGACCACAGGGGGAGAGGTCGGTCTTAACCCCTCGCGCTCGACGGGCGGGGGTGTGTGCTACGGGCGGACAGGCTCCAGCGCGGTCTTGGACTGGGCCGCCTCTTTGGGGATGCTGGCGACCAGCAATGGGGCGAGGAGGAACAGCACGCCCTCTATCATGAAAGGCACGCGCAGGCCGAAAAGGCTGCCCACCACTCCGCCAATGAGGGGCCCGAAGCCGAAGCCGATGGCGTTGGCGCTCTGCACCAGGCCAAAGGCTGACCCTTGCCGGGTGGAAGGGGCCAGGGAGCCGACCAGGGCGCTGGCGGCGCTGGCCAGAGCGCCCACGCTCAGGCCCAGCAGGACGCTAAATCCGATGGCCAGGGGTATGGACCCAACGAAACCCATGGCGAAGGCGCCCACGGCGCCCGTAGCGCCCCCCAGGGCGAACAGCCAGCGGAGCCCCAGCCTGCTGGAGAGCGCGCCGGCGCCGAAGGCGGCGGCGGTGGCGGCCAGCCCCATCACTGTGAACACCAGCCCCACAGAGGCCAACCCCGACTGCACCGCAATGGCAGCCAGGGTCAGGGGCAAGACGGGGAAGACGAGGTTGGGCGCCATCTGCACCAAAGAGACCAGGAGCAAGGCCCTGGGCATACCCGGGGTACTGGTGAGGCCCTTCATCTCGGCCCCCAGTCCCTTCAGGTTGTGGGCCGTGCCTTTGGGCTTGTGGAAGTCCTCCTGGACCAGGGTCAGGACCAGCACGCCGCCCAGGGCAATGATGAGGCCAGAGAGCAGGAAGGCGGGCCCGTAGCCTGAACGGTCCACGATCATGCCACCCACGACTGGGCCCACCATCATGCCCAGGGAGCTAATGCCCTGGAGCATGCCGATGGCGTGCACCAGCTTGGCCCTGGGAACGATGGAGCCGGAGAGGCCCATCATGGCGGGGAAGACCCCGCTGACGCCGCCCATGATGACGCGGCTGATGATGAGCTGGGTGACGTTCCCCAGGACTGCGGTGAGGCCCATGATGCCGGCGGTGGCGAAGGAGGCGCGCAGGACGTTGCGCTTGTGACCGAACCAGTCGGACCAGGCGCCCCACATGGGGCTGACCAGGAACATCACCATGCCGTTCAATCCAGAGAGGATGCCCGCCCACAGGGCCGCCTCCCGCCCGTCAAACCCTCCCAACTCCTGGATGAACAGTGGCATGAAGGGGCCAACCAGCCCGAAGCCCAGGGATGTAAGGAACTGCGCCCCAACGATGAGCTTCAGGTAGACCGGCCAGAGTTCGCTCTTGGTGCGGCCAGCCATGGCTGCGAACTTCAACATATCCAGGTGTCTCCTAAAACATAAGGCCCCGGTCCGCTCGCGGCCCTGGGCCTACTGAAGGATTGCTGTTTGTTTCCTGAGAAGCATGCCAAGCTATTATACACCTGCGCGGCAGGCATGGCCCCCGGGGTGCGACGAAAATCGCCGAAACGACAGGATATACCAGCGGAACAGTGCGACCACCGGCACGGAGAGGCGAGAACCCGCCCAGTTTCACCCAGGGCAGCCTTGAAAGCCCGTGTCAATGCCCTCTGTGAGCGTCCAGGTAGGACTGGAGGATCACTGCGGCGGCAGAGGCGTCAAGGCGTGCCTTGTCCCGCGATGGCTGGCGGCCCGCGTCTCGCAGCAGGCGCTCCGCCTCCACCGTTGAGTACCGCTCGTCCCAGGTCTCCACCCTGGCCGGGACGCCCGCCTCCTGGAGGGCCTGCTGCAGCGCGTCGCAGAAGGCCAGGGTCCGCTGGGCCTGGGGGCCGAGGGCGCCGTCCAGGGAGATGGGCAGCCCCACGATGATCAGGCCGATGCCTCCCTCTTGCACGATGCGCAGGAGGGCGGCCAGGTCCCTCTGCCGGCCCCGACGGGAGAGAGCGCCCCTGGGCGTGGCGATGGATCGGGCCTCACCGCAAGTCGCAAGGCCAATGCGGCGCTCGCCCACGTCCAGGGCAAGGATGGAGGTCATGGCGCACCGCCCGCCTGGAACCTGTCCGAAAGGCTTTCCGATGCGGTCCCATGAAGGTCTCCGACAAAATCAAGTGACATTCTTACCGTCGCAGTAAGTGGCCCAACGTTCACCCTCACCCTTGCCCTCTCCCATCCAGGGAGAGGGGCTTGCCCCTTCTCCCTTTGAGGGAGAAGGTAGGGATGAGGGGTAAACGTATGTCGTTCAACGTCATTCCATGTGGTCAACGACCTGCAGGGGCGGCCTATTGTCCGAGCCTATTGGGCTAAGGTGCGGAAATCCATTCACAGATGGCTACTAGCCCTTCACCTGCGCCTGCAGCGTCTCCTGGGCGGCGCGCAGGGCGTCGTCCAGCCTGGCAGCGTCGCGGCCGCCCCCCTGGGCCATCTCCGGGCGTCCGCCGCCGCCGCCGCCCATGGCCTTCGCCGCCTCGCGCACCATGTCTCCGGCGTGGGCGCCCCGGGCCACCGCGTCCTTCGTCGCCATGACCAGGATGGCAGGCCGCTCGCCGATGACCGCGCCGATGCTCACGACGCCGCTGCCCAGCTTGTCCCGCAGCCAGTCGCCCACCTCGCGCAGCGCCTCCGCCGATGACACGCTGGCCCGCCCGGAGACAACCTTCACGCCGTTGACCATGGTGGCCTTGCCCAGTAGCGCCTGGGCCTCCGCCAGAGAGGATGCGCGGTCGTGGGCCTGGGCCTCCTTGCGCAGCCGGGCGTTCTCCGCCAGCAGGCCATCTATGCGGGCGGGCAGGTCTTTGGGGGACGCCTCAAGCTGCTGGGAGAGGCCGGCCAGCAGGGCCTCCTGCTCCCGCACGTGGGCCTCGGCGGCGCGGCCCGTCACCGCTTCAATGCGACGCAGGCCAGCGCCCACGCTGCTCTCGCCCAGCACAAGGCACAGGCCGATCTCCCCCGTGGCGCTGATGTGGGTGCCCCCGCACACCTCATAGCTGAAGGGCAGCGGTGCGGGAAGCTGGCTGGGAGGGGGGAGAGCGTCCCCCACGTGGCTGTGGGGCCGCTGGCTTGCGGTCCCGACCAGCCGGGACTCGCCCACCTCCACAACGCGGACGCGGTCGCCGTAGCGCTCGCCGAAGAAGGCCAGGGCGCCCTCGGCCACCGCCTGGCGGTACGTCGTCTCCCGCTTGTGAACGGGCAGGTTGGCGCGGATGCGGTCGTTCACCAGCTCTTCCACCTGGCGGAGCTCCTGGGGGGAGACGGCGCTGACGTGGGTGAAGTCAAAGCGCAGGCGGTCGGGCGTCACCAGGGAGCCTTGCTGGCGGACGTGGGTACCCAGCACTTTGCGCAGTGCGGCGTGCAGCAGGTGGGTTGCGGTATGGTTGCGGGCGGCGTCGTTGCGGCGGGCCTGGTCTACGGAAGCCTCCACCTGGTCGCCCAGGGCCATGGCGCCGCGCTCCATCCTGCCCCTGTGCACGATGAGGCCACTGATGGGCGATTGCGTATCCTCCACCAGGAAGAGGCCGCGAGGTGTTTCCAGCAGGCCGCCGTCGCCCGCCTGGCCGCCGCCCTCGGCGTAGAAGGGCGTCTCCCGCAGGACGACCTCCGCCTGCTGGCCCGCCGAGAGCGTGCTGGCCCGCTCGCCGTTGACGATGATGCCGGCGACCTCCGAAGTGGCGTGCGTCGTGTCGTAACCGAGGAAGGTCGTGTGGCCTGCGTCCAGCTCCTGGTAGGGGCGGGTGGTTTCAAAGTCGCCGCCGAAGCCGCTGGCGGCGCGGGCGCGCTCCCGCTGCGCCTCCATCTCCCGCTGGAAGCCCTCCATGTCCACGGACAGGCCATGCTCCTGGGCCACCTCCGCCGTGACCTCCACCGGAAAGCCGTAGGTGTCATATAGCTTGAACGCGATGACGCCAGGCAGTTGCCTTCTTACGACTTGCAGATTCTTCGCAGTATTCTGTAGCCTTTGGTGGATTTCAGCCAACTGGTGTGTTTGTTCCGACTTGGCAACTAGATACTCAGGGAGAGTGAATCGGTCAACCACAAGTTCCCTTGCGGAGATTCCACCCATAATCTGCTCAACCGAAGGCAGTCCCTTTTCAAGTGGTACACTGGCGCTTACTACGGCACCAGGGCTGAGGAAGTGCAGCGCCAAATCTATTGCCCTATCTTGGCTAGCTACAGAAACCCCTGCCGAAGCTTCGAGAGTTTGTTGGATAAGGAGTAGATCACCTTCAATCTGATTGACTTCTTGAATGAAGCTATTGAAGTGGCCTTCGCCCTGTGACATGGTGCGCGCAAACTGCGCCTCTTCCTGCTGCAACACGCGCAGGATAAAGCTGCGCCCCTGGGCCAGCTCCGGATAGACGCTGCCCATCTCGGCAATGACCACCTCTGCCACTGCTGCGAGGAAGCTATCTGCGTTGGCGGCGTCGTAGGCCAGGCCAATCTTCTGTCCAAAGAGGATGGCGCGGCGGATAAGTCGCCGCAGCACGTAGCCGCGCCCGGCGTTTCCTGGCACAACGCCATCGGCGATAAGGAAGGCGGCGGAGCGGGCGTGCTCCGCGACGACGCGAATGGCTATGTCCGTTTGTCCCTCTTGCCCGTACCGCTTGCCAGACAGCTCGCACACCCTCTGGATGACAGGCTGGAAGAGGTCGGTGTCGTAGATAGAGGGCACACCCTGGAGGACGCGGGCCATGCGCTCCAGGCCCATGCCGGTGTCAATGTTGGGCTTTGGCAGCGGCGTGCGCTTCCCGGCCCTGTCCTGGTAGAACTGCATGAACACCAGGTTCCACAGCTCCAGGAAGCGCCCGCAGGAGCAGTCGGGGCCGCACTCCGAGTCAGGCTTCCCCTGGCGGCAGGGGCCGCCGAAGTCAATGTGGATCTCGGAGCAGGGGCCGCAGGGGCCCTCCTCGCCGGCGGGGCCCCAGAAGTTGTCCTTCTCCCCCAGGCGGCGGATGCGGGACTCCGGGACGCCCTGCTGCACCCACAGGCCCAGGGCCTCGTCGTCGTCCGTGAAAACGGTAGCCCACAGGCGCTCCGGGGGCAGCTTGGCGTACTGGGTGACGAACTCCCACGCCCAGGCGATGGCCTCCTTCTTGAAGTAGTCGCCGATGCTGAAGTTGCCCAGCATCTCAAAGAAGGTGAGGTGGCTGG
>JACQUH010000270.1 GCA_016210375.1 Chloroflexota bacterium | reverse complement strand
GCTATGTTGGGCGTCCCCGCCTCGAACCGGAAGGGCAGGTCGTTCCATGTGGCCCGGTCGAACCACACCTCTTTCACCATCTCGCCGCCCCGCAGGAAGGGCTCCATCCTCTCCAGGACGGAAAGCCTGCCGTACAGCACGCCGATGCCCGGGGGGGCCAGCATCTTGTGGCCGGAGAAGGCCAGGAAGTCGCAGTCCAGGTCAGCCACGTCTACGGGCATGTGGGGGACGCTCTGGGCGCCGTCCAGCAGGAAGAGGGCGCCGACCTGGTGGGCGCGCTGGGCGATGGCCTTGACGGGGGTGATGGCCCCGGTGACGTTGGAGACGTGGACGACGGAGACCAGCCTGGTGCGCGGGGTGATGACCGCATCCAGGGCCGAGAGGTCAATGGTCCCGTCGGGGCCGGCGGGCAGGAGCTTCAGCTTTGCCCCTTTCTGCGACGCGACCCTCTGCCAGGGGACGAGGTTGCTGTGGTGCTCCACCTCGGTCACGACGATCTCGTCGCCGGGGCCGACGTTGTCCATGGCCCAGGCGTTGGCGACGAGGTTAATGGCCTCGGTGGTGTTGCGCACGAAGATGACGCTTTCGGTCTGGGGCGCTCCGATGAAGGCCGCCACCTTCTGGCGGGCCGCCTCGTACCGGTCCGTGGCCTCCATACTGAGGGTGTGGACGCCGCGGTGGACGTTGGAGTTGTACAGCTCGTAGCACTCAACCAGGGCCTGGATGACCTGGCGCGGCTTCTGGGACGTGGCGGCGTTGTCCAGGTACACCAGAGGTTTGCCGTGGACGGTGCGCGACAGGATGGGGAAGTCTTTTCGTATGGCTTGTGGGTCAAACATGCTATGACCTAACCCCCTGGCCCCCTTCCCTGAAGGGGAGGGGGGAGAAGAGCCTGGGGGACACCCCCAGACCCCCGCAAGAGGGCAAAGCCCTCTTGACTTCCATCAGCTTACACCTGCTGCCCCAGCCATTCCTCCAGGCGGGCCTGGACAATGTCGTTGACGTGCCCCCGCAGGGGGTCAAGCCGGATGGCGTCCAGGATGCCGGCGGCAAAGCCACGCACCATCAGGCCCTTGGCCGTGGCCTCAGCGAGGCCGCGGGAGCGCAGGTAGAAAAGGGTGTTGGGGTCAATTTGGCCGCAGGCAGCGCCGTGGCCGCACTTCACGTCGTCGCAGTATATCCAAAAGGCGGGCTTGGTATCGGCCTCGCAGTCGGGCGACAGCAACAGGTTCTTGTCCTCCTGCGTGGCGCTCACCTTGGCGGCGTTGGGCTGGACGATGATGCTGCCGTGGAAGACGGAGCGTGCCCTGCCGTTCAGGATGCCCTTGTACACCTCGGCCGCGGTCCCCTGTCCCTTGTGGTAGTCAATGATGACCTGGTTGTCCACGTGCTGGTCGCCCGTTGGCATGTAGAGGCCGTGAAGCTGGGCCAAGGTGCCCTCCTCGGCGATGAGGAGGCTCAGGTTGTTGCGCACCAGCCCTCCGCCGAAGTCGTAGTTGCCGTCGGTGAAGGAGGAGTTCTCGGTGAGGTTCACCTGGGTGTTGCAGATGTGGTATGCGGCCTCGCTCTGTCGCTGCATCCGGTAGTGGCGCAGGGCGGAGCCTCGCCCCAGGGCGGCCTCCACCACGACGTTGGCGAAGTAGCGGCTGCCCTCCGCGCCGAGGTAGCTCTCCACCACCGTGGCCGAGGAGTCCCTGCCGGTGACGATGAGCACCCGGGGATGGAAGGCCGCCTCCTGTCCCTTCGTCGTGATGAACACCAGGTGGATGGGCTGCTCTACCATTGCGTTATCGGGGATGGAGACGAAGGCGCCGCTGTGGAGGAAGGCGGTGTTCAGGGCGACGAAGGCCTCGTCCTGGCAGGGGGCGTAGCGGCCAAGGTGGGGCCGCACCAGTTCCTCTGAAGAGGCGATGGCCTCTGCCAGGCCAGTCACCAGGACGCCCTGGGGCAGGCCCTTCAGGGAGGAGAGGGCAGGGGCCGAGCGTCCGTCCACGAAGACCAGGGTGTGCCAGGCGTCCTCGCCGAAGGTGGCCAGCCGCACCTCCTGGCGGGTGGGCGCGACACCGGACGCGGCGGGCATGGGAAAGGGCGTGGCCGCCAGGGGCCGGATGTCGGTATACTTCCAGGGCTCATTGCCCCGCCGCGCCGTTGGGAACCGTAGCTCCATGAAGCGGTCCATGGCCGACTGCCGCAGCGCCCCCAACCAGGAGGGCTCCCGGTGCGCCCCGTTGGTGCGCAGCGAGGCGCGAAAGGCCTCCAGGTAGGCCCCCTCTTGTGTGGCGATGGTCTGGGTCATACGAGTGTGTTTCTTCCTTACCGCACCCTGAAGAGTGCGACTTCTATCTAGCGGCAAGCCATACCCTTCAGGGTGTGGTCTATGATTTGCCTAACCCTCCCCAACGGGGAATCCCGATTCATCGGGACCCTCCCCTTGAGAGAGAGGGACAAGTGGGAGCGAGGTTCAGTGCGCCGCCTTCTCGGCGGCCTCAAACTGGTCGTAGCCCTCGGCCTCCACCTGGAGCGCCAGCTCCTTGCCGCCGGACTTGACGATGCGCCCGCCGATGAAGATGTGGACGTAGTCCGGCTGGACGAAGTTCAGGATGCGCTGGTAGTGGGTGATGAGCAGCACCGCGTTATGAGGCGTGTGAAGCTGGTTGATGCCCTCGGCCACGATGCGCACGGCGTCAATATCCAGGCCTGAGTCCGGCTCGTCCAGGATGGACAGCTTCGGCTCCAGCACCGCCATTTGCAGGATCTCGTTGCGCTTACGCTCGCCGCCGGAGAAGCCCTCGTTGACGTAGCGGCGGGTCAGGGCAGTGTCCATGTGGACCATCTTGATCTTGCGGGTCAGGAG
>JACQUH010000284.1 GCA_016210375.1 Chloroflexota bacterium | reverse complement strand
TGTCAGCGCACTAGCAGGGCGCTGACAAAAAGCTGCCACCGGAGGTTCTTGCACCCCAGCCTGATGGCTGGGGCAAAGTGCTGCCCTCTTCAAGGGGGCAGCAGAGAAAAGTCTTCTGGACAGTTCATAGCGCAGGCAAGAGGCGACATGCACATCCTGCTCATTGGGCATTCCTTCAAGACCTCTCCCCTGGAGGTACGGGAGGCGTTGTGCCTTCGCCCGGACGAGGAGGAGGAAGTCGGTGCAAGGCTGAAAGGGGCCTGCGCCGGGCTGGTTGTCCTCTCTACCTGCCACAGGACAGAGCTATACCTGGAGTGTGAAGACCCGGAACGCTCCCTCCAGTGTTGCCACGAGTTCCTGGCCCGCAGGGCGAAGCTGGATGTGGAAGCGGCGCGAAGGTACGCCTACCACGCCACCGGCCTCCAGGCGGCCGGCCATCTGCTGAGGGTGGCGAGTGGTCTGGACTCCGTCGTTGTGGGGGAAGGGCAGATCCTGGGACAGGTGGGCCGGGCCTACGACCGCGCCCTGGGAAGGCAGCAGGTAACTCCGCTCCTGTCTTCCCTCTTCCGCCGCGCCCTGGCCCTGGGGAAGCGGGTGCGCACCCAGGCAGGGCTGGGCAAGAAGCCGGCGTCCCTGAGCGCCATAGCCCAGACTCTGGCGAGAGAGACCCTTGGCGCCCTGGAGGGCGCCACCGCCCTGGTGATCGGGGGAGGCGAGATGGGGCTTGAAATGGGGAAGGCCCTGGCAGACGGGAAGGTGGGCCGGCTGCTCCTGGTGAGCAGGACCTATACCCGGGCCCAGGAGATGGCAGCGCTCCTGGGGGGCGATGCCGTGCCCTTTGAGCAGATAGGGGAGCTGCTAGGGTCGTGCGATGTGGTGGTGGCCGCCAGCGGCGCCCCGGGCTATGTAATGGCAGAGGAAGCCATACGGAAGGCCGCTGTCTCTCGCAAGCAACCCCTGCTCCTCATTGACCTGGGAGTGCCCAGGAACATCCCGCCGGAGGTAGCCCAACTGCCGGAAGTCATCCTTCACAACGTGGACGACCTTCAGGCAGCGGTGCAGAGCAGGGTAGTGGCCGAAAAGGAGGCGGTGGAGAAGGCCGAAGCCCTGGTAGAAGAGGAGCTGTCCAGGTTCAGCAGTTGGCTTGAACAGCGCCCCGTAGAGGAGACCATCGGGGCCCTGGGCCGAGAGCTGGACCGTATCCGAAGAGGAGAGATGGCCCGCGCTCTGCCCAGGCTGCGCGGCCTCTCGCCTGAGCAGACGGAGGTGCTGGAAGCCATGACCACGGCCATGGTCAAGAAGTTCCTCTACGCCCCGGCCAGGACTCTCCGGGAGAAGATAACCGTGCAGGAGGCGGACCCGTACTTGCACGCCCTGGAAGAGCTTTTTCTCAGGGCAGAAGAAGTCAGCGCCAATGGCCCATAGCCTTGGATGAGCGCACACCCTGAGGACCATTCAACAGCGCCGGGTGTCCCAGCGGGGCGGCGGGTGCTGTAGACCATCAAAGGGGTAGACATAAACAAACAAATCGCTTGTAGCGACGTGAGCATGGATTGGAACCATCTAGAGTCGGAGGTGTACCGTGACCAATGGAAGACCGTTCTTCAAGTTGCTCGTACTCCTTGGCCTTTTTGCCTTGCTGCTCTTTACCATAGCCTGCCAGGGCGAAGTTGGCCCCCAGGGCGCCAAGGGCGACCCGGGCCCCAAGGGCGATCCTGGCCCACAGGGCATTGCTGGCCTCAAGGGCGACCAGGGCCTCACCGGCCCGGCGGGGGCCAAAGGCGACGCCGGCCCCCAGGGCGTACAAGGGCTGGTTGGCCCCCAGGGCCCAGTCGGCCCGCAAGGCTCTCAGGGTGTGCCTGGGGCAGCAGGGGCGAAGGGGGAGGCTGGGGCAGCGCCAACGGAGGCCCAGCTCCTGACCCTGATGACCAAAGTGGTCAAGGGTCCCAGCTCCGCCGCCGCCGACATAGCCACCGGCGGCAGGCTGTACGACGACTGGTGGGAGGAGGCGCGGGTTGCCGAACCCACTACCAACCAGCCCTTGTGGGCGCTCCAGACCACCAACACCAGGTCGGGCTCCATCAGTTGGCGCTGCAAGGAGTGCCATGGGTGGGACTACAAGGGCGTCGGGGGCGCCTATGCCTCAGGCTCCCACAAGACTGGGTTCCCAGGCGTCTACGCCAGCAGCCAGTCGCTGTCCAAGGCGCAGCTGGTGGACATCCTGAAGGGCGGCAGGAACTACAAACACGACTTCTCCAAAGTCCTCAGTGAAAAGGCCCTCTCCGATCTGGCAGCCTTCCTGAGCGAAGGTCTGATCAACGATGTGGCCTACATTGACTACGGGACCAAGAAGCCCATTGGAGCCGACGCCGCCAAGGGGAGCGTCCTCTTTGATGAGAGCTGCCGAGCTTGCCATGGGGCCGATGGCAAGAAGATCAACTTCGGGTCTGACGCCAGCCCGGAGTACGTAGGCACTGTGGCATCGGACAACCCCTGGGAGTTCGTACACAAGGTGAGGTTCGGCCAGCCCGACACCGACATGCCCAAGGGCATCGTGGTGGGCTGGAGCATACAGGATGTGCTGAACGTCCTGGCTCACGCCCAGACGTTGCCCACCAAATGAGGGAACACCGGAAGAGCGCACACCCTGAGGACCATTCAACAGCGCCGGGTGTCCCACACGGGGCAACAGGTGCTGTAGACCATCAAGGGGGGCAGACATAAACGAGAGAACCGCCGGTAGTGACATGAGCATGGATTGGAACCATTTAGAGTCTGGAGGTGAGCCGTGACCAAAGGTAGACCGCTTTTCAAGTTTCTGGCCCCGCTTGGCCTTCTTGCCTTGCTGCTCTTTACCCTGGCTTGCCAGGGCGAGATCGGCGCCCAGGGCGCCAAGGGCGACCCGGGACCCAAGGGCGATCCTGGTGCCCAGGGCATCGCTGGCCTCAAGGGCGACCAGGGCCTCCTTGGCCCCGCGGGCGCCAAGGGCGACCCTGGGCCCCAGGGCGTTCAGGGGCTGGTTGGCCCCCAGGGACTGGTGGGCCCCCAGGGCGCAGCCGGGGCGGCCGGCGCTGCCGGCAAGGACGCCCCCATACCGCCAGGAGGCGGCGTCAAGTCCACCATTACCAAGGTAGACATTGGGGCGGACCGCAAGCCGGTGGTCACCTTCAGCATCACCGATGACAAGGGCTTGCCCTTGAAGATATCGGACCTGGACGGCTACCCCAGCTTCGTCCTCTCCTACATCAAGGCCAGCGACGCGGGGGGCACCGAGTACGTGGCCTACACTGTGGGAGACGCTACGGGGGCGAACTTCATCTTCAATGGGCAGACCAAAGCGCCTGCCCTGGCGAAGGTGACGGGGCGGCCCGCCTACGATACCCGGGCCGCCACCATCCCACCGACAGTCTTCCCCGCCGACCACCCGCAGTTCAAGGACCTGGGCAAGGGGAGCTACACCTACACCTTCACCCTGGCCCTGCCGGAGACGTACGACAAGAACGCCACCCACACCATAGGGGGCGTGGTGACCCGCTCCACCCGGGCCTATGTCTCCAACTCCATCCTGGACTTCGTGCCCTCCGGTGCGCCGGTCACCGTCACCCGCCAGGTGGTGAACACCGCAAGCTGCAACCAGTGCCATGACCCCCTGGCCCTGCACGGCGGCACGCGCAGGGACACGCGGCTGTGCGTACTGTGCCACACCTCTCAGAACGTTGACCCGGAGAGCGGCAACTCGCCGGAGTTCAAGGTGATGGTCCACAAGATCCACTCCGGGAGGAGCCTGCCCAGCGTCCTTTCGGATACACCCTACTACATCGTCGGCTTCGGCCAGAACGTGTTTGACTGGAGCGGGGTGGTATGGCCGCAATTCGGCGGCACCAGCGGCTCCACTATTGGCGACGTCCGAACGTGCACCGTTTGCCATGGAGCGCCTCCGAAGGCCGGCTCTGACGCCGCCACCTATCCCCCAGTTCAATTCCCTTCGCCGACCTTGAGCGATGCAGATTATGCCAAGCTGGCCCCCAACGCCGACAACTGGAAGACAGCGCCCAACGCCAAGGCCTGCACTGCCTGCCACGACGACGTGGACCCCATCGCTGGGGTCAAGCACGAGCGGCAGCGCGCCGACTCCTGCTCCCGCTGCCACGAGCCGGAAGGGAGCGAGTTCGGCCTCTCCGTCGTGGGCGCTCACACCATCCCAGCTAAGTCCAAGCAACTCAAAGGCTACAAGGTGGAAATAGTCCGGATTACCGGCGCCGCCCCGGGCCAGAAGCCCACCGTAGTGTTCACGGCCAAGGACAACAGCGGGGCCGTCGTGCCAAAGACGGCCATTACCAATTTGTCCTTCAATGTGAAAGGGGCAACAACTGACTATACGACAGCTCCCACCGCAGCCTTGGCGAAAGCCGCCGAGAGCGCCGTCCTGGCCAACATCGTGGACAATGGCGACGGGACCTACAGCTACACCCTGGTCAATGCTATCCCCGCTGACGCCACGGGCACCTGGGGCATAGGCATTGAGTCCCGCCGCCAGGAGAGAATCAAGGGTAGCAAGGGCGCTGACCTGACCGTAAACGTCAACTCCTACAATCCCGTGGCCTACGTGGCCTTGACCGATGAGGCGGCTGTCCCCAGAAGGCAGGTCGTGGCGACCTCCAAGTGTAACGTGTGTCACGGTGAGATAGCCTTCCACGGCGGCTCGCGCAGGAACACTACTGAATACTGTGAGTTCTGTCATAACCCGGCCAACGTGGACAATCCCGCTGGGGTGCCAGCCGCCAGTGGCGGCCCGGTCGGCGCACTGCCCCAGTCCATCAACTTCCGGTTCCTGATTCACCGGGTCCACACCGGCGAGGAGCTGACACGCGACTACACCATCTATAGGTCCCTAGGATCAGGGATCTTTAACTTCAACGAGATCCTGTTCCCCGGCGATAGGAGGAATTGCGAGAAGTGCCATCTGCCCGGCACCAACTTGCTACCGCTGCCCGAGACCATCGTCAACACCGTGGCTCCCCGCGAGCCCTACTCGCCGCTGGGGCCTGCGGCCTCCGCCTGCCTGGGTTGCCATGATAGCCAGAAGGCAGCGAGTCATGCCTCCACAATGACAGGTCCCACCACCGGTGAGGCCTGCACCGTCTGCCACGGGCAGGGAAGGGACTTCAGCGTAACCAAGGTGCACAACCAGCCGGAGAGGGCGCCGGCGGCCAAGGCAACCCTCACCGCAAGAACCATTGTGGACGCAAGCTACGCTGCTGTGCCGGCGGAAGGCTGGTTCTGGGGCGTCGCGCGGATAGCGACGGGGGCCACAGAGAAAACCGAGGACACGGCCAGCCACGGATTCGCCTGGGTGTTCTACGTGGTTAACGGCTCTGCCGAGATTACCACTGACGCTGGGACGAAGGTGCTGGCTGCTGGGCAGGCGGCGATACTGCCGGCAGGACAAGCCCACACGCATCGCTTCGCTCCATACAGCGAGGTCCTCGTTTTTCGCCCGGCTAACAAGCCGTTTGGCGAGTTCCATCGCGGGGTCAAGCTCTACGAGTCCAGCGTGTTGCCGCTGACAGTAGGGCAGAGCTACAAGGTAAGGGTAAGGGAGCTTACCCTTCCCCCATCAACGAGCATCACTCTGACTGCTGATTTCGGGTACGTCATAGAGGGGGCTCTAGCGGTAACTGCTGCCGACGGCAAGGTGACCACGAAGCTGGCTAGCAGGGCCTTCGGATTGCCGGCAAACACGCCCCAACTGTTGGCTAATGCAGGGGATAGCTTGCCGGTGCGACTCGTCGTGGTGGACCTGCACTAGGGTCGTTGTCTGCAAAGGTCTCAACCTCCGTAGACCCGGAATGGTTGAGGGGGGCCCGCGTAAGCTCGGGCCCCCCTCGGGGCCTTTGGTAAGCTTTGAACCACGAGGCAGGAACGGTGCAGTCCCGATTGCATCGGGATGCCGGGGGTCTGGGGTGTCCCCTTGAAGGAAGGGAAAGATTGTAAATGTGAGTATCTGAACACGGCAAAGCCGTGTTCAGATACTCACGACAAAAAACATCCCCCTCTCCCATGGGAGAGAGGGACGCAGATCCCATGTATTGGTGTGATGAGGCAAGGCCTCATCACACCAATACAAACACTTATTCTCCCCCTTCCCTGAAGGGAAGGGGGCCAGGGGGTCAGGTCAAGAAGCGATTTGGGGCAAGGCCCTACTGATGGGACGGGGGCAAGGTGGAATGCGGATCAGCATCATTAGCGAAGACCGGGTGTTTTGCGCCCTGCTGGCGCGCAACCTGGAAAGGGGCGGCCACCAGGTAGACTGTTACCTGGCAAACTGGAGGCGGCCCCTCTGCTTCCTGGCCTCCCGCGGAATCTCGGCCACCGAGCTCTGGGTGCTGGATATGAGCTGGCGCCTCAGCACCTACCTGGAAACCTATGCGATCCTGGGTAGGTGGTGCCGCGAGCTACCGCGGCCTGCCATCCTCCTGGTAGACGATAGCTGGGACGCCAGCGCCGTCGCTGTCTTTGCGGCGGAGGCCTCCCTGGTGAAGCCGTTCTCCATGGTGGACTTCCTTTCCCTTGTGCGGCGTCTGGGAACGGACAACCAGAGGTGGCAGGGCAAAAGCAGGAGGCTTCCGAGTCCGCCTTTTGACCGAAGGACGGGCAAAGAGTGCCCAAGCCTGACCTGACCAGCACCCAGGAGGGCGGCTAGGGATGGCTTGGGAGAGGCGGGCAAGCCACGGAGCCACCCTGGCGCGAGGCGAGTGTGGGCCGGCGGGATGGCCGAGGTGGACGAGGGACGGGCCTTCGGTCTGGCGCACATGGGTTCCGGGGTCTTGATTTCGCGGATTGCGGTCGCTCCTGAACTGTCGTGGCCGAGAGAGCTGCCTGCCCTGGCCGCCGGCATGGAGGCGACTCATGATAGTAACTACGACCCAAACGCCCAGCAGACGAAGCGCCGCAAGGGTGCGGGTCCATTGGCCCCTGCAAGGCCTGCGGTGGCGCCTCATCCTGTACTTGGGAGCATCTCTGGTCATCCTGCTTGGGGCCTTCGCTTTTCTCAGCCTCCAGGCGGCTCGCCGGGCCCAGGGGCAGGCCCTTGCCCAGCAGCTTCAACTGGCCCAGGCCGTGGCCAGGGGCCTGGGCCGTGAGTTTGACCACATCAGCTCGGAGGTTTACTTCTACCTCCCCACGCCTCCTTCCCCCACCTCTGCCCCCGAGGCCTTGGCCTCTCTTCAGAACCAACTGGCCCACTGGGAGACAGCGAAGTATTTTCGGCTGAACGCCGTCCGGATGGTGGACGCCGATGGCAATGTCCTTGCCGCATCCGCCGGCGCCCCCACTCTGGAGGAAACGCTGCCAACAGCGGAGCTTATCCAACGGGCAGTCTCTCAAGGCGTCCCTCTTGTTGGGGTCTCTCACCTTCCTGTTGATGAGGGATCCCCCTTCGCCGCCATCGTCGTTCCCCTCCCGCCCTCCGATTTCTCCCAGGGAGAGGCCCTGGTGGTGGATACTGTGGGTCTAGGGGCCGTTGACCTCTTCTCTTCTCCCGCCACGGTAGGATACCAGGAGACAGAGGAGACGCAAAACGCCATCCGCCCTTACAACATGGAGGTGCTCAGTCCCGAGGGGGTGGTGCGGGCTACCTCTCTGAGGAAGCAGCTCCTCGGAGCTAACAGCTTCCACCATGCTCCTATGAAGCAGTTCATGGACAGGAAGGTGGCTGGGGTCATCGTGCACCGTCCGGGGAATGGCCGTCCGGACCACATTGTGGCGGGGGTACCCGTGGGGGACACGCCCTTCTTCCTTATCGCCGAGGAACCCCTGGGATTGCTGCTAGACTGGCCTGCGCAACTTCGGAACCAGGCCACGATCTTGAGCGGTATCGCCGCCCTGGTCATTCTCGTGCTGGGCTGGCTGGTGGGCCGCCAGATTGTGCAGCCTCTGCGGGCCCTGCGGCGCGCAACTGCGCGAATCAAGGAGGGGGACCTGGACACTCCCGTGCAGGTGAAGTCCCAGGGCGAGGTGGCGCAGCTCGTCGCTGAAGTGGAGGCGATGCGGCAGAGGTTGCAACATACGGTGTCCAGCCTGGACGCCCTCACTCGGAACCTGTCCGACCAGGTACAGGAGCGCACCCAGAGGCTACAGGTGGTCGTCCAGCGGCTGATGGGCGCGCAGGAGGAGGAGCGCCGGAGGGTGGCCCGAGACCTGCACGATGAGACGGCCCAGGGTTTGAGCGCCCTGGGCGTTTTCCTGGACGAGGTGGCCTTCAACGCCGAAGGGGGAGGGGACCGGGTCCTGGGCAGCATCCGGGTCGCCCGTAGGCAGGTCAATCGCCTGGTAGAAGAGACCCGTCGCCTGGCCTACGCCCTGCGACCCTCGGTGCTGGATGATAAGGGATTGGTCCCAGCCCTGCGATGGTGCGCCGAGGCGTATTTGCAGGCCAGCGGAGTCCACGTATCCTTCCACGTCTCCCAGCCGGACTTACGTTACCCCGAGACCCTGGAGGTGGCCCTTTTTCGCGTGGGACAGGAGGCTATGAGCAATATCGCCAAACATGCCCAGGCATCCAACGCCGCTATCACTCTGCAGTTCCGGGAGGGCTGGCTGACACTGACGATAAAGGACGACGGTTTGGGCTTTGACGTTGGAGCAGTGATGGAGCAGACTGGGACCCTTCAAGGGCGTGGCCTGGGCCTCGCGGGAATAGAGGAGCGCATGGTCCTCCTGGGGGGTAGGATGGACGTCTCCTCGGCCCCCGGCCAGGGCACGACGGTGACCGCCAGCGTGCCCGCCAGTGTTGTAGAATGATGGAGACATGATGCGGATAGTGCTGGCCGACGACCACACGGTGCTTCGCCAGGCATTGGCCCGGGTGCTCGGTGCGCGCCCCGACATAGAGGTCGTGGGTGAGGCTGCCACTGGCTCGCAGGCCGTGCGCCTTGCCCAGGAGCTAACCCCGGACGTGGTGCTCATGGACATCAGTATGCCAGAGATGGACGGGTTGGCTGCCACCGCTCGCATCCAGTCCCTGGGGTTGCCCGTGAAGGTGCTGGTGCTCACCGTCCATGACCGGGAGGAGTACCTGTTCCAGGCGCTCCAGGCCGGAGCACTGGGGTACGTGCTCAAAGAGACGGATATGGAGGAGCTTATCGTTGCGCTGAACACGGTGGCCAGGGGGCTGGTGTACATCCAGCCCGCCATGGTAGCCAAGCTGGTGGCAGACTACCTGGAACGGGCCAACGCCAAGGAAACCGCCTCGGAGCCTGTGGATGCCCTCACCCCCAGGGAAAGGGAGATCCTGAACCTCGTCGCCTCGGGCAACACGACGGCCCAGATCGCCGACTATCTCGTGGTCAGCCCCAACACGGTGCGTACTCACCGAGACCACATCATGGCCAAGCTGGGCCTCCACGGCAAAGCCGCCCTCATACGCTACGCCGTGTCCAGACGTTTGATAGAGTCAATAGAGTAGGTCTGCGGCTCTCCCCATCCTCCTTACGCCCCACTGCAAAAGTGGGGCGTTTTGTGTTGGCGCAGTACGGCTTTGAGACGATACCCCTGTTGCTATCCCTGGCTTATGCTGAAGAAGGAGAAGGAGGCACACAGACAGGATGCAGGAGGGCGCTGGGGCGGCGGACACCCCGGGGACTGGCCCAAGACACAGGGGTGAAGGCGCCCCAGGCAAAAGGGCAAACCCAAAGGAGGTGGCCCATGAAACCCGGAACCTATGTTGGACCCAGAGAGCAAGACGGCGTCGCCAAGGAGTCCAGAGGCAGAGTGTGGAGCATAGGCGGGGCGCTGGTGGCCGCCGCCGTCATCTACGGCCTCGGTTCGGTGCTGGTGATTGCCCGGCCAGTCCCTCCAAGGCTCGCCTGGGGACTCCTGGCGGGAGCGGCTGGCCTCGTGGTCATGGCCTGCCTGGTGGGCGCAGCCGGGCCCGTGTCGGCATGGGTGAAGCCGGTCGCGGCAGGCTGGCGGCGGAAGGCGCATACCCCCGACGAGTGGGCCGAGTCCTGGGAGGACCTGGTGGGAAGGCCGGTGCGGTAGCGAAAGTTCGTACTGGCCTCCAAGGGGATAGCTACCCAAGGATGCGGGTTGCGGCTCCGCCGCAACCCGCATCCTTTTACGTTCTCAGGGCCTTGACCCAAAAGTTCCTCGGCCTCACCCCCTGTGTCCCCCTTTCCTGATGGTCTTTTCAAGATAGTCTGCCG
>JACQUH010000269.1 GCA_016210375.1 Chloroflexota bacterium | reverse complement strand
GGATGCACGTGGTGCTAGAGTTCGGGCGCTACGGCAACGAGCTTGCCGCCTACATCCTGGTGGCGAACCTGCTGACCCGCCGCATCCACGACCGCTACGTGGAGATGATGGAGCGCGCCGCCGGAGACCCGTCCAAAGAGCCCAAGCAGCTCTTGATTACGATAGAGGAGGCGCACCGCTTCCTGACGCCCGCCGTAGCGTCCCAGACCATCTTCGGGACCATCGCTCGGGAGATGCGCAAGTTCAAGGTGTCGTTGCTCGTCATAGACCAGCGTCCCAGCGGCATTGACGAGGAGGTGCGCAGCCAGATAGGCACCCGCTTCGTCTGCCAGCTTGACAACGAGCACGACGTGGATGCTGTGCTGGCAGGGGCATCCGGTGCGCGGGAGCTGCGGACGGTGCTCTCCAAGCTGGAGGCCCAGCAGCAGTGCCTCATCTTCGGCCATGCGCTGCCCATGCCCGTCGTCGTGCGCACGCGCGAGTACGGCAGCGCGGAGTCCTACCGCGACTTCGGCTTCCGCGAGGCGTCGGAGATACGGCGAGAGGTGGAGCGGGAGGCGAAGGACCTCTTTGGTTAAGGAGGATGGACAGCGGTTCCCACCTTACTTCATGCTCTGGTCATGCCCTGTTCCTACCGAGGTCATACCATGGTCGCAATGATTTCCAGCAGCATCCCCTAAGAGCTTCTGACAAGGATTGAGAAGGAACGAGAGACGACAGGCCAGTCCCGCAGTGAGTTCTTCGTCAGGCTTGTTGACGCGTATCTCAAGAAGAAGCGCGAGCAGGAGCTGGACGAGCAGTATCGCCGTGGGTATGAGCTATACCCTGAGACTGAAGAGGAAATCGCAGAGGCGGAAGCCCTCGCCGCCATATCCCTGAAAGCCATTTACGAGCAAGAGCAAGAGGTAGCTGAATGAGGCGCGGTGAAATCTGGTGGGCCAATCTCCCGCCTCCTGTCGGACGACGCCCTGTTCTGCTTCCCTCGCGCGATGAATCGTATGACCGGCGCGGTATGATTATCGTCAGCACCATAACATCCAGGGCGCGCAATCTTCCCACTGAAGTGCCCCTTGGAACAGCAGAAAGGCTGGAGCGGGCATCAGTCCTGAACTTGGACAATATCCAGACAATCCCGAAACGCAACCTCACTGAGTTCGTTTCAACCCTCTCTCCCCAGAAGCTCCAAGACGTGGAAGTTGCCCTCCACTATGCTTTAGGCCTGGATTCGTAGATGGCCAGCCCTGCGGGCAAGACCCCACGATTCCATCACCATCCCGCTGCCCCACGGGGCGTCGCACGTTGCACCTTCTCCCTTGCTCCTCGCCTTCTGGACACACCGACTGCCTCCCGCTATAGTAAGGGGATACTGGCGGAACCCGCCAGACGGCCCCCTGTTCAGTGGCCGAATCGCGGCATCAAAGGGTGATCTCCATGGTTCAACTACGTGACCTCAACGTCGGGAGCATCAGGCCGCTGCCGTCGCCCAGGGCGTACCAGGAGCAGCTGCCCATCACCGCCAAGGTAGCCAGCGTCGTCGCGGAAGGACGGGAGCAGGTCTCCCGCATCCTGCGGGGCGAGGACCAGCGCTTCCTGGTCCTCAGCGGCCCCTGCTCTGTCCACGACACCAAGGCTGGCTGGGAGTACGCCCAGCGCCTGAAGGCCCTGGCCGACCAGTTCAGGGACCGCCTCCTCATCGTCATGCGCGTGTATTTTGAGAAGCCCCGCACCACCGTGGGCTGGAAGGGCCTGGTGTACGACCCGCACCTGAACGGCAGCTACGACATCACAGGCGGGTTGCACACCGCCCGGGAGTTCCTGCTGCGCCTGGGAGAGATGGGCGTCGTCGCGGGCACCGAGTTCGTAGACCCCATCACGCCCCAGTACTTCGCGGACCTGGTCTCCTGGGCGGCCATCGGCGCGCGGACATCGGAAAGCCAGACCCATCGCGAGATGGCCAGCGGCCTCAGCATGCCCGTGGGCTTCAAGAACGGCACCGGCGGCAGCGTCCAGCTCGCGGTGGACGGTGTGGTCACGGCCCAGGCAGATCACGCTTTTCTCGGCGTGGACCAGGAGGGGAAGGCCTCCATCGTCATCACCAAGGGCAACCCGGACTGCCACATCGTCCTGCGGGGTAGCCTGCGGGGCACGAACTACGACGCCGCCTCTGTGGCCGACGCCGTGGAGCGCCTGACGGCGGCCAACGTGCGCACGCAGCTCGTGGTTGACTGCTCCCACGGCAACTGCAACAAGGACCACCGCTTGCAGCGCATCGCCTTCTACGACGTGATGCGCCAGCGCGTGGAGGGCGGCAACCGCAACATCGTGGGCGTCATGCTGGAGAGCCACCTGAACGCTGGCAACCAGAAGCTGGACGAGAAGCATCCCGAGCGCCTCCAGTACGGCGTCTCCATCACCGACCCCTGCGTGGACTGGCAGGAAACCGTGGAGCTACTGACGGCGGCGTACGAGATGATGCCTGTCCTGCGAGAACCAGCGACGGTGAGGGACTAAGGGGCTAACGGGCACAGGATGGATGTAGGGGCGAGCCTTTGGCTCGCCTCCTACGGTTATCAAGGGATGGGCGGCGCGGGCCCCACCACCGCTGGCCTGGGGCGGCGCTTCTACTCACTCGCTGGCAGGGGCTGGAGCGGCGCTCTGGGGGCCCACCCACACGGTCTTGATATTGACGAACTCCCGGATCCCAAACTCGGAGAGCTCACGGCCATAGCCGCTGCGTTTGACGCCCCCGAAGGGTAGCCGCGGGTCCGAGGCCACCATCCCGTTGATGAACACCGCCCCCGCCTGCACCTCCCTGGCCAGGGCCTGGCCCTTCTCCACGTCAGCGGTCCACAGGCTGGCGCCCAGGCCGAACTCCGAGTCGTTGGCCAGGGCAATGGCCTCCTCAACGTCCCGCGCCCGCACCAGGGCCGCCACGGGGCCGAAGGTCTCCTCGCGGAAGACAGGCATCGCTGGAGTCACGCCGGCAAGCACAGTGGGGGCGTAGAAGAAGCCCCGTCGCTCAAGGCGATGGCCCCCGGTGGCCACCGACGCCCCCTGGCGGACAGACTCCGCCACCTGCTGCTCCAGGGCCTCCCGAAGGTCAGGCCGGGCCAGGGGCCCCACCTGGGTGGCCCGGTCCATGGGGTCGCCCACACGCAGCCGGGAAACGGCGGCGGCGAAGAGCTCCTGGAACCGGTCGGCCACCGCCTCCACCAGGATGAACCGCTTGGCCGCGATGCAGCTCTGCCCGGTGTTCTGGTTCCGCGCCCGCGCGCCAACCTCGGCGGCCAGCTTCAGGTCGGCGTCTGCCAGGACAATGAAGGGGTCCGCTCCGCCCAGCTCCAGCACCGTCTTCTTCAGGTTGCGTCCGCTGGCTTCGGCAACCTTGGACCCCGTCACGTCGCTGCCCGTCAGCGTCACCGCCCGCACGCGGTCGTCCCTGATGAGCGGCTCCACGGCGGAGCTAGGCACAAGCAGCGACTGAAAGACGCCCGTGGGAAAGCCGGCGGCGCGGAAGACCTCCTGGATGGCCAGGGAGCACTGGGGAACGTTAGAGGCGTGTTTCAGCAGGCAGGTGTTGCCAGCCATGAGGGCCGGGGCAGCGAAGCGGAACACCTGCCAGAAAGGGAAGTTCCAGGGCATAACGGCCAGGATAACGCCCAGGGGGTCAAAGGCCACGTAGCTTAGCTGGGCGCCAGAGCGCACCCTCTTGCTGGCCAGGAACCGGCGGGCGTGCTCGGCGTAGAAGTCGCAGTTCCAGGCGCACTTCTCCACCTCCGCCTCGGCCTCAAGGATGGGTTTCCCCATCTCCACCGTAATCAGCTTCCCCAGGGAAGACCTGTTCTGGCGTAGATAGCTCGCCGCCTTTCGCATGAGCCGGCCCCGCTCCCGAAAGGACGTCCGCCGCCAGCCCTCAAAGGCGGTCGCTGCCTTCCCCAAGGCAAGGTCTATCTGTGGCGGCGTCAGCTCCGGGAAGGAGGCGACGACCTCCTCGGTGGCGGGGTTGATGGACTGCATGGCCATGGTGGGACCCCCTTGTGGTGACAGGATGCGCAAGGACGTAGACACTCCTATTATAGCGCCGCACCATAGAGAGCCGAGGGACGATGTGCCTGTAGAGGCCGATATATCGTGCCCCTACGGCGTTGGAAGGCTTAGCTATGCTATGATGAAAAGCGGCAGACAGGAGGGAAAAAATGGACAAGGTCATGTCGGTGAGCCTGGGTGAAGCGAAGCGCAAGCTGGGGCAGCTCTTGCAGGAGCTTCACGACAGCGGCGGCCAGTACCTCATTGTGACGGACAACCAGGTGAAGGCGGTGCTCCTGAGCGTTGACACCTACAACTGGATGGTTGAGCGGATGGAAGACCTGTCCGACGCTGCTGAGCTTCTTGAGGCCCAGTTGTCCAATGAGCCTATGATGCCCTTAGAGGAGTTCGTGAAGGAACTGAAAGCGTGATGGCAAAGTCCTACATTCAAAAGATGAAGCTAGTTAATTGGCGCAGCTTCCAAAACGAGACGCTCGAGCTTAAGCCAGGATTGAACACCTTTGTGGGCTCCAATAATGCCGGGAAATCCACACTCTTGGAAGCTCTTAATATGGCTATGGGCGATGTATTCCTTAACAGGTACAATCCCCCCACCACCGACTTCCACCTCGCGAACACCACCTCATTTGAGATATATGTGGCGTTAAGCATTCCTTCCTCAGTGATTGCCTCAACTAACCAGCGATTTCAAAGGTTCTTTGGGAAGGACGACCAAACTGTCGCGGGTAATATCATCGGCTCTATCAGACTTCAGGGCACAAAGGACCATGGTGTAAGAACAGAATTTTACGATAATGACCGCTGGGAGGAGTTTTCAACCTATTATCTGCAACAGTGTATTGATTTTGTATATGTGCGTTCAACGAGGGATATCAGCCGTCATACCGCCACATCGTATCGCTCCCCATTCGCAGAACTGCGGCGACTTCTCGACAAGCGACTTGCCCCAGATGTGTTGAAACTGGCAGGGGACAAGATAAAGGAAGCAGATGCCGCTTTAGCCTGCGATCCAGCTTTCCTTGAGCTACAGGGCATTATTGAAGAAGTGGTGAGAGACCAAACTGATTTGCAGAAAGTCAGGTTCTCTCTGGTTCATCCCACGCCTTCAGAATTGTTGAGGAACCTGACCTTAGTGGGCTTGGATAGCTTTGAAAGTACTATGGAAGCCAAAGGCTCCGGAACACAGAACGCCGTCATTCTCGCTTTATTTCAGGCTTTGGCACGCCTCACAGACAAAGAAACAATTTTTGCAATCGAGGAGCCAGAAACTGGCTATCATCCGCATGGTCAACGTGTTCTTATGGAAAGGCTGGAACAATTGACAGGTTCTTCGGGACAAGTCTTGATAACCACTCATAGTCCTAACTTAGTAAGTGGTTTTTCCTTACCACAACTAAAGCGAATTGTCAAAGACGGGGGCGCTAGTAAATCCTATCCAATGCCCAATAGACCAGATTTGATTAAAGCTCTTGATAAGCACCTCAGTGAAAATGCTACAGAGATGCTCTTTGCCTCAAGGGTTCTCATCGTTGAAGGTGAGAGTGAGGTGGGCTATTATCCCGAAGTTTCCCGGAAACTGAACCTTGATCTAGATAGACAGAACGTGTCTGTTGTGAATGCCGGTGGAATAGGTCAGATCCCAAAGCTAGCTAAGATATGCAAGGATTTATTCATCCCCTATTACTTTGTCGCGGACAAGGACAGGGATGTTAAGGGGCAATTGTTTGATGGACTAAGGAAGGAAGGAATCATAAACGATGAGACCCTTGCCCTTATTCCTAAGCACATCTCTTCGGAATGGGTGCAACAGAACTTCAACTTGTTGCGCGAAATGCACTGTTTCCTTACGACGGAAAGGGCGTTCGAAGGAACAGTTCTGGACAGGCAAGAGGTCTATTACGACATATTGGAGGCTCTTAACCGCGTGAGGACTGCATGGGGAGAAGCGCCGCTTAATCGGGATGTCTTAGATAGGAGACAGCCCAATGACCAAAAAGACTTCTTACTGAACGAGCTGAAAGGAAAGAAAGGCAAAAAGATGGGATTTGAGCTGGCACAAGTCTATACGTCGCCTTTAATGGTTCCGTCACTAGTCAACGAAATCATCAAGGCGGTAACCGCCCAGCAATAGAACCCCTCGTTAGTGATTACTGAGCCACGAAATCCGTAATACCTGAAATAGACGCCCGGAGGTCCCTCGCCCCTATGAACATCCTCTCCTACATGGAAACCCACGGCCACGAGCAGCTTGCCGCCTGGACGGACAGGGAGGCCGGCCTGCGCGCCTTCATAGCGGTCCACGACACGACCCTGGGGCCAGCCCTGGGCGGCGTCCGCGTGTGGAACCACCCCACCGAGGAGGCGGCGCTCATAGACGTGCTGCGCCTCTCCCGGGCCATGACCTACAAGTCGGCGGCGGCGGGCCTCCACTTCGGCGGCGGCAAGGGCCTTATCCTGGGGGACCGCTCGCAGAAGACCGAGGCCATGATGCGGAGCTTTGGGCGCTTTGTGGAGAGCCTGGGCGGGCGGTACATCACAACAGAGGACGTGGGCATGACCTCCCAGGACCTGGAGTGGATTGCCCAGTCCACCAGGCACGTGGTCGGATTGCCCGTGTCGCAGGGCGGCAGCGGCGACACCTCGCCCATGACGGGCTACGGCATCTCCATGGCGATGCGCGCCTGCGCCAGGGCGCGGTGGGGCAGCGACTCCCTGAATGGGCGCACCATGGCCATCCAGGGCTTCGGCAGCGTTGCCCGCGCCATGGTCAAGAGCATCCAGGCCCACGGGCAAGAGGTTAGCCTGGTGGTCACCGACATCAACCCCGCGGCCCTGGAGCAGGCGGCGGCCCTTCCTGGCGTCCGCACCGTGCCGCCCGACCAGATCTACAATACGGTGTGCGACATCTTCGCTCCCTGCGCCCTGGGCGGCGTGCTCAACGACGATACCATCCCCCGGCTGAAGTGCGCCATCGTGTGCGGGGCCGCCAACAACCAGCTCCTGGCCCCGGAGCACGGCGATGCCCTTCAGAAGCGGGGCATCCTGTACGCCCCGGACTACATCGTGAACGCCGGCGGTGTCATCAACGTGTCCTGCGAGGTGGGGGCGACGTACAGCGAGCAGGCGGCGCGGGAGAAGACGGCCCGCATCTATGATACGATGCAGCGGGTCATCGCCACCGCCAAGCGGGAAGGCATCTCCACGGCCCAGGCCGCGGACCGCCTGGCCGAGGAGCGGCTGGCCTCGGTGCGCAAGGTGCGGCGCGTGTATATGGGGAGGGCATAGGGCATACGGCATAGGGACATGCGGGCAGACGGGCAATCGGGCAAGGGGGCATAAAGGCAGGCAAGCAGAGAGATGGCAAAGGGGTTCCTGTTTCATGGCTACAGGTAGGTTGCAGTTCCCCTCTCCCCTTGAGAGAGGGGTCAGGGGTGAGGTTACTCTCCTCCTCCTGCTCGCTAGCCTGCTTCTGGCCGCTTGCGGCACGCCTTCGGATACACCTACGCCAGCAGCTACGTCGACAATAGCCTCTTCAAAGGAGTCTTCCATGACCATTGACCCTGGCAAGACCTACACGGCCACGCTGAAAACGGCCAAGGGGGACATCGTTATTGAGTTGAACGCCAGGAAAGCACCGCTCACGGTCAGCAACTTTGTGGACCTGGCGCGCAGGGGCTACTACGACAACAGCACGTTCCACCGGGTGCTGCCTGGCTTCATGGCCCAGGGCGGCGACCCCACGGGCACCGGCAGTGGCGGCCCTGGCTACACCATCCCCGATGAGTTTACGGACCTGCGCCACGACCGGGGCGTGATCTCCATGGCCAACACGGGCAGGCCCAACTCCGGGGGCAGCCAGTTCTTTATTACCTACGTGCCAACGCCGTACCTGGACGGCCTGAACCCGGACGGCTCTCGGAAGCCCTGCGGCACCCCCGGAGTGTCGTGCCACGCGGTGTTCGGCAAGGTTATTGCAGGCATGGATGTGGCCGAGTCGCTGACGCCCAGGGACCCGACGACAGGGCCGCGCTCCCCCGGTGACACGCTCATGGAGGTAGTGATTGAAGAGAGGTAGGGAGGCTGCCTGGGCAGCAGGCCGTTGCCCAGTTTGCATTACCGCGGATACCTCACGCTCTGCCCCCTCTCCTGCTGGAGAGGGGGTTCTCTTTCTGTGAAGGGGGACAATGATCTGAAGAATCGGTGTGATGCGGC
>JACQUH010000281.1 GCA_016210375.1 Chloroflexota bacterium | reverse complement strand
CGTAGAGCAGCTTGATGGGAGGGGCCATCTTCTTCACCACCGTGCCCGCCACGATCATCACATCGGACTGCCGGGGCGACGGCCACGTCACCACGCCGAAGCGGTCCAGGTCGTGGTGGGACATGTAGGTGCTGATCATCTCAATGGCGCAGCAGGCCAGGCCGAAGGTGAGGGTCCAGAGGGAGGACGTGCGGGCCAGTGCGAAGATCTGCTCCGTACGGGCGGTGATCACGCCCGGGACGCCGGTCTTTTGCATGAGGCTGGGAGCGGGGCGGTTGCCGCCGGCGACCGCCTCAGGGGATTCCCAGCCGCCAGGGCTCTGGGGCACGGCGAGCTTGTGGCCCCGGTTGGCGTCCCACTTCACGGGCTTCAACTCCACCGGCTTCACCTCCACTGGAGCGCCCCCTTCCGCCAGGCATAGGCCACGCCAAAGGCAAGGATGGCGATGAAGATGACCATCTCGTAGAAGACGGCGTTGGCGACACCTTGGGTGAACAGGGTGTCCACGTCCTGTTTCACCTTCATGAACACCACAGCCCAGGGGAAAAGGAACACAGCTTCCACATCAAAGATGAGGAAAAGGATGGCAAAAATGTAGTAGCGGATGTGGATCTGGGATTGCTGGAAGGGTGCGGGGAGGATGCCCGACTCAAAGGGGATGCCTTTTTGGGAGGAGGGCCGCCTGGGTGCGAGGATGGCGGCGGCCGCAAACATGACCCCGATGGCCACCGCTCCCAGCAGGGCCCCGATGATGGCAGCGGCCCAGTTCAGCGCATACGGATCAGGCAAGGAATAACCTCGCTAGGTCGTACTAGCACGGAAGGTAACGGGTACGGCCCAGCGGGTGCCGTCCAAAAAACTACGATAGCATCTAGAGGGAGGGGTGTCAATTGCGGCCAGCCCCCGTTGTGAAAAAGAGCACAACCCCCGACGCTTATCCCAGGGCCGAGGGTGCTTTCGCCAAGACCCCCCAGGCTGGCGGGGGCCTCCGGCTCGGGGAAGCCCCTAGCGCCGCGCCTTCTGATGCGTGCGTAGGCAGCGGGTGCACAACGACACTCTTTGCATGCGGCCATCCATCTCCAGCTTGACCTGGTGGATGTTTGGCAGGAAGCGCCTGTTAGTGGCCACCTTGGAGTGGCTGACGTTGTGGCCGAACTGGCCATTCTTGCTGCATACCTGGCACACGGCCATGGCGATCCCTCTTTGACGGCGACGCAAGGGTTAAGTAGAATCTACCCACTACCTTACCACACCCCTTTCTGGCGTACAACATTGCCTTTCTCAGGCATAATGGCGAGAGGTTGGGGTATGGTGGTTCGTGCGTCGAGGTAGTCCCTATGATCAGGAGCCTCCTACGGTGGAGACAAACAAGAAACCTGAAGCGCCCCTGACTGGCGACGACCTGCTGGGGATGTTCGCCGCGGCCCAGGCGTGCCTGGCGCTGCACTCCGCCCAGGTGGACGCCCTGAACGTGTTCCCGGTGCCGGACGGCGACACCGGCACCAACATGTCGCTGACCCTGAAGGCAGCAGAGGTGAGGCTATCGGGCCTCCGGGGCGCTGGCGCTGGTGTGGTGGCCGCTGCCATCGCCCGGGAGACCATGATGGGCGCGCGAGGTAACAGCGGCGTCATCCTCTCTCAGTTCTTCAAGGGCATGGCCCTGACCCTGGACGGCCACGAGACCTTCGGGGGCGTGGAGATGGCCCAAGCCCTGGCCCGGGCCTCAGAGCAGGCCTACAAGGGCGTCAGCAAGCCAGTGGAGGGCACCATGCTCACGGTGGTGCGTGTGGCAGCCGAGGCGTCCCAGGCCAGTGTGGCCAGGGGCGTTACCATGCCATCCCTGGTGTGGGAGGCGGCCTGCCTTGGGGCAAGTGAGGCCCTGATGCAGACGCCGGAGTTGTTGCCGGTCCTCAAGGAGGCCGGGGTGGTGGATGCGGGCGGGCTGGGCATCGTGGCAATGATGGAAGGCGCACTGGCCTACCTGCTGGGCCTGCCCGTTGCCCCCCTGGACATGGATATTGGCAACGCCGCCCCGCGAGCGGAGTACCTCTTCGCCACGGCAGAGGATGCCTTTGGCTACTGCACCCAGCTCCTTCTCCAGGGAGCGGGGTTGGACGTGGAAGCGGTGCGCCGTCGCATAGAGGGCATGAGCACCTCTACGATTGTGGTGGGAGACGCAACGGCCATCCAGGTGCACGCCCACGCCTACGATCCTGGCCCCATCATCAGCTACGCCGTCTCCCTGGGCAGCGTCAGCCAGGTGAAGATGGAGAACATGGACCGCCAGCACCAGGGGTTTATCGCGGAGCACCAGGAGCAAGGTCGCCACCAGCGCGTGGTACCGGTGGGAGTCGTGGCGGTAGCGGCAGGAGCGGGGATTGAGCGCATCTTCCGAGAGTACGGCGCTGTGGCCATAGTGGCTGGGGGGCAGACCATGAACCCCAGCACCCGGGACCTGGTAGAGGGGGCGGAGCGCGCCGCGGCGCAAGAGGTGATCCTGCTTCCCAACAACGCCAACATCGTGGGGGCCGCCCAGAGAGCGGCGGAGGTATCAAAGAAAGCCCTCCATACCTTGCCCACGGCGTTCATCCCCCAGGGTATAGCGGCGCTGCTGGCCTTCAACCCGGAGGCCGACGTGGAGACCAACCTGGCAGAGATGAAGGCGGCGGTGGCCCGGGTGCGCTCCGGCGAGGTCACGAGGGCGGTGCGGTCGGCAACTATCGGCGGCGTGAAGGTGCAGGAGGGGCAGGCGATAGCCCTGCTGGACGGGGGGCTTGTCGCCGCGGCGGAGACGCCCCTGGACGCCCTGGAGGCGCTCTGCCTGGCGGCAGCACCCCGGCCCGGGGCGATGGTCACCCTCTACTGGGGCGGCGAGACGACGGAAACCCAGGCGCAGGCGGCGGCGGAACGGTTGCGGGCCTGCGTGGCGGGGGTGGATGTGGAGGCGGTGTACGGGGGCCAGCCCCACTACCACTTCCTGGTGGCCATTGAGTAGAAGGCCCCAGGAGAGTCCACCAGTGTCCGCAAGGGAGAGGGAGGGCCCGTTTGCCTTGGGGTGTTCGGCAGCTCCGGCTGATGGTCATGTACAGGATGACCTGCCAATTGGGCTCCGACCTAACCCCCTCTGGCTCCCCCTTCCCGCACGGGAAGGGGGAGAAGTAACGCGGGTTTGAATCGGTGTGATGCGGCTCCGCCGCATCACACCGATTCCTCAAATCATCGTCCCCCTCTCCGTTGCGGAGAGGGGGACTACAGGGGG
>JACQUH010000268.1 GCA_016210375.1 Chloroflexota bacterium | reverse complement strand
GTACTACGAAGGGGCGCCAGGGCCTACAGCCGCCATCACGAGAGAAAAGCAAGTAAAGGCAGGCTCGAGGCGCAAAAAGGTGGACCTCATCACGAGCCTTGAACCCTACCTGGCGGGACCTGAGCGGCCATCTCTGAGACGTGCTGGGCGTTTCGGGTTGATTATTCTAGCGCCTAACGCCTAGGGGGTCAGGGGGCATATGCGCTAACGTAAGACATTGCCATTGACAACGGCTTGATGGATAATCGTCACCGAGGGAGGTGACGATGGATGCAGTAATGCCGGTAGGAGCCGCGAAGGACTGGGATACCCTGGTGTCATTCCTGCCAATGGGTTGGGAAGAAAAGGCGCACGAACTGGGTGCCTTGCGCCGGTGCCGGCGCTTCGACAGTGCGGGTGCTTTGCTGAGGACGTTGCTGATCCACATCGCTGATGGCTGCTCGCTGAGGGAAACGGTGGTGAGGGCGAAACAGGGTGGATTCGCGGTCGTCTCTGACGTGGCCCTGCTGAAGCGCCTGAAAGCCTCAGGGGAATGGCTGCGCTGGATGGCTGCCCAGACCATGGTTACCTGGGTAGAAAAACAGCCGCTTGCCGTGTTCGGCGCTGAATTCAACATCAAGGTCATAGACGGCAGCACCATCCAGGAGCCTGGAAGTACGGGCTCCACGTGGAGAATCCACTACGCCATTTCTCTGCCTTCTCTGCGCTGTGAGGAGGTGCACGTCACTGGTACCAAGGTGGGTGAGTCATTCAAGCGGTTTAAGGTCCGTTCGGGGGACTTGTTTCTTGGTGATAGGGGATTCGCCCATCGTGCGGGCGTGAGGCACGTGATCGATGGTGGCGGCCAGGTATTGGTAAGGATCAACCTCACGAATCTCCCTCTGGCGAATGCGGATGCCACGGCGTTCCCCCTCCTGCAGCACTTGAGGACATTGGGGACTCCGGGACAAATAGGGGATTGGGATGCGTGGGTTCCCCACAATGGGGACTTGATTCCGGGCCGGGTCTGCGCGGTGAGAAAGAGCGATCTGGCCGCAGAAAAGGCCCGTCGCAAGACCATTGCCGAGAATAGCAAGAAAGGGCGCAAGGTTAGGCCGGAGACCCTTGAGGCAGCAGCCTACGTGTTTGTGTTCACCACCCTTGCCCGCCGATACAGCCCTACCACCGTTCTGGAGGTGTATCGAGGACGGTGGCAGGTGGAGCTCACCTTCAAGCGTCTCAAGTCCATCATTGGCCTGGGCCATCTGAAGAAGTTCGACGTGCAGGCCGCACAGGCGTGGCTGCACGGTAAACTCCTCGTGGCCTTCCTCATTGAGGCCCTCATCGCGGCCGGGGAAAGATTTTCCCCCTGGGGGTACCCGCTCTTGCCAGCGAACCCGGTCCTCCCGGTGCCACTGGAGGGAAACATCGCTCATGCTTCATCTGGTGAGTAGCACCGTGAATCCACACTTGCCGCTCGCCAGCTGCATTCACGACTGGCATCTCATCTCTGCCCGCCTTCGAGAACCATCCCGGAAACGAATACGGCAACTCGAACGCCTTCCGTTAACCCTGCCATCGCCTTAAGTTAGCGCATATGGGGGCCAGGGGTGAGGCTCTCCGGCGGCCCTGCGAACCTGGTTCATCCTCAGGAGTCCCCGACGAGGAATCATCCCCTCTTCCTTCGCGCTTCGGCGCCCATGGCCGGTGGCCGCGCAGCCACCGCCCCCTGTTCCGTTGAACGAAACGCTGGCACGCTCTGACAAGGAGACCTATGGATTGGCGCGAGGAGTACAAGCGGAAGCTGGCAACGCCTGAAGAGGCCGTCAAGATCGTCCAATCCGGCGAGTCGGTCACCATCCTGGGCCGCAACGAACCCGGGCTTCTCCCCACGGCTCTGGCCAAGCGGGCCAACGAACTTCGCGGCGTCCGCATTGCCGCCCCCCAGCTCGACGGGCCAAACCCTTTCCCCCAGGATTCGACCGAGTCCTTTATCCTGACTGGCAGGACGGCCGGCGACGTGACTCCCACCATCGTCTCCCTGGAGCTCAAGGCAGGCGAGGAGCGGCAGGGCCCCGCCCGCGAGATCGACGTCGTCATGGGCGTGGTATCGCCCCCCGACAAGGATGGCTTCTGCAGCTATGGCCACTACATGCTCACCAAGCCCACCATTGTCAAGCGGGCCAGGAAGGTCGTGATGGAGGTCAATCGCAACGTCCTCCGGGTTGGCGGGGACGTCAACGCCATCCACGTTTCCAGGGTTGATGCCTTTGTCGAGCACGATGCTCCGCTCTGGAAGGTGCCGCCCCACCGGTCCGTCGGCGAGGCGGACCGGCGCATCGCGGAGTACGTGGCCGAGCTGGTTCGGGACGGCGACACCCTCGAGTGGGGCATCGGCTCCGCGGTGGACATCCTGCACACCGTCGGCGCGTTCAAGGGACGGCGGGACCTGGGCTGCTTCTCCGGCAGCTCGCGGGTCGGCATGGTGGCGGATATCAAGGCGGGCATCTTCACCGGCAAGGAAGACAACGTCAACCGCGGCAAGCTCGTCCTGAGCGCCATGTACCTCGAGGAGGAGGACTACGACTTCGTCAACGATAACCCGATCTTCCTCTTCTACGAGCTCAAGGACATCAACAACATCGTGAAGGTGGCCGCCCACGACAACTTCCTGGCCCTCAACAGCGCGGTGAGCGCCGACCTCTTCGGCCAGGTTACGGCCGAAGGCGTGCGCGCCGCTGCACGGGGGGGAGGGGTGGCCCCTCCGTCCGGAGGGGGCGGCGGCCTGACCGGCTTCGCCATTGGCTCCGTGCTCTCCAGGGGCGGCAGGTCCGTCATCGTTTTCCCCTCGACGGCACGGGGCGGCACGGTGTCAAAGATATCGGCCCACTTCGATGCCGGGACGGTCATCACCGTTCCATGGACCTTCGCCGACACCATCGTTACCGAGTACGGCGTCGCCCGCCTCCTCGGCAAGTCCCTGAGGCAACGGGCCGAGGAGATGATCGCCATCGCCCACCCCGACTTCCGGGAGGACCTCCGGAAAGCGGCCCGGAGCATGGGGGTGTTGTAGGAGTGGTTTCCCCGTCACGGGGAGGAATGCGGCGCAAGGTGGCTCGGATCTGCCGATCTGAGTCGATCCGGACTGCGCCCGTCTCACTTGATCGTGGGCGCAAACTCATACTGTCGGCAGGAACCCCATCGCGTGGCCGAGCTCGCTAGCGGCCTTAGATCGTCTGCCTGAGCCGGACCGGATCAGGCCATCAACGCTCCAATTGGGAACCTTCTTGCCCACCACGTTCGTGATATCCGCATTTCTCTGGTAGCCGGCGTTGATCAGGAAAGCCTCCAATTGGCGGATGTGCGCTTCGCTAAACCCACCATCCTTCTTTTGGGCTATGAGGAAGAGCCGTGGGCTCGGCCGGTCCCTACCTCTCAATGCTTCGTTGTAACGCTTCATCTGGTGCGGTCCGAGGCTCTCAACTCGGAAGCTCCTCATCGTCATGCCGACATAGTAGGGTCGGCCGCGCACAGTGAACACATAGCAGCCCCGCTCGTCGGCGACGTAACCCACGCTGTTCCAAAACCTGGCGATTTGCTCTTTGGCTCTCGCAATGCGTAGCACCCCGCCCCTTCCACGTGTGATAGGCACCCGAAACGGCCCCTCAATCCAGAAGCTAGACACCGGGGGTCTCCTACCGCGACGCCCGATCGTCGCGATTACCACGACTCGATAAGCAGGCCCTCGATGCGCTCGAAATGCCGGCGGTTCTTCGTCAGGATGGTCAGGCCATGTCTCAAGGCTGTTGACCCAATAAGCAGGTCCATGTCCCCGATCAGCTTGCCAGCCCGCCTGAGCTTCCAGCGTTGCTCGCCGAAGATGCGGCAGACCTGGCGGTCTACCGGCAGGATGGCTATGCCCGCGTTTAGGAGCCGCCATAGATCGGCTTCCGTCTGCTCTGGGGCAGGGGAAGCATGCACCCCTTCGTAGAGCTCAGCCACGGTCACGATGCTGACTGCAAGCCCCTCCTGCCTCGAACGCAGGAGCCGCTCGGTGGCAGCGGAGATCCGGCGCAGGTGTTGGATGATGAGATCGCTGTCAGCGAGCGGGCTCAAAAAGTGGGCTCCGGACGATCGCTCACCCGCTCTCGGCTCGCGTAGATATCGCGCTCAAGCTGCTCACAGTTGACCTGCCCGACCCACGCTCCGGCCGTGGCTTTGATGGCGTCCTCGTCGAGTGGCCGACCAAGCAGGGGACCGCGCAGCTCCTCGTCCAATTCCTCGCGGCTGGGGCTCGCCACCTCAACCTGGTATCTGTCCATGGTTTCCAGCAGGGTCCATCGATCCAGGCCCAGCATGTCTGCGGCTTCGGCTTCCGTGATCTTGTCGAACCGGAGGAGGTCCATGACCAGGGTCTCCCGGACCCGTGCAGGCACCTCCCGTTCTGTCCAGCCGAATCCGCGGACCAGGTCTTCGGGAAGGTCGACTTGGAAGCGCTTGTTTGCCACGTTGGATTCCCTCTACGTGCTCTGGGGTCAGACCGCTGGCCAGCCACAGGCTACGGCACGATGCGCTGCGAAGCGATTGTAACAAGGCGATTCTACCCCTGTTGAGAGGCGACGGGCAATCGTGCGGTAGCTCGCCCTGGCTTGCCCCACCTCTCTCCATCAAGGCGCGGCCCGTTCTCGTTGTCATTAAGTAGGACGAGGACGTTGCGCGGCTGCGGCCGCGCGAAACCGCCCCGAAAGCTTGCATCGTGGCCCTTATCATTGTATAGTACGCGGGGCGCAAAAGGGGTAGCGGTCGAGCGGAGCAGGCCCGCTGCAGGGGCCGGCGGACGGACTGCCGAGACTCCGCGGGCCGCGTGAGAGCAACGCGAGGGGAGTACCCCACCTGGTAGAAGCGCAGCGGGCAGCACAGGGGCCACTCGCTGCAAGCTGCCAATCGAAGCGCCGCGGTACGAAAAGGCCACGCAGGAGTCGGAGGAGCGCCAGGCGGTACTCTGCCGCGCCGCGTTTCGCCAGATTCTGCGGGCCTGCCTGCTAACGGGGTCCAGGACTCGGACCCAGGGGGAAAGCATGACCAGTTGGCTGATCGTGGGCCCGCCGGGTAACCTGGAGATCGGGCTCGCCAGGCGAGTGTGGGGTTTGCCCCCGGGGTACGACACAGCCATGGGCCGCATAGCCCCCGGCGATACGGTCTATTTCTATGCGACGGCGCCGGTCAAGGGGGTTGTCGGCTCTGGCGTGGTCAAGGGGACGCGGCGCGACCAATTGCCCATCTGGCCCCAGGAGATCGCCCAGGGCGAGGCGAGGTGGCCCATGCGAATCGAGTTCGAGTCTGTCCAGGTGATACCGAGGGACCGCTGGGGCACCCATCGTGTGGCCATCGAGCGCGGCAGGGTCGTCCTCCAGCGCGCCCTTCAGCGCTTGCCCGACGCGCTCGCGGAAAAGCTCGCCGAGGGTCTGCGCCCCGGCTTTTCATAGCCCCGTTCGTCAAACGAGGCCAGCGATGGCTGGCTCGGGCCGTGAGGCGCGCCCTGCAAACGCGAGGACAGCTAGGCCACCAAGCGCCGCGCCTTCTGGATGAAGTCGCCCGTCTCCCGGATCAGGCGAGTCACATACTCAGGCTCCCACTGACCATCGTAGAAGGCATCGGCGTGAAGGGCGCTCTTGCGCTGGTCGAGGGCCTGGGCAAGGCAGGCAGAGGAGCGCGTGGGGGCTGGCCCGCTGTGGGAAGGCGCGAAGTGGGGTGATCTGGTTTTTGTGAACGAGACTGGCGGCCCGTTGCATGGCAGCACAGTCTCTCACCACTTCGGGCGGCTCCTCAACCGCGCCGGGCTGCCCAAGATGCGCGTTCACGATCTACGGCATGGCGCTATCTCCATCATGGCGGCCATGGGGGTCCCGCCCCGGGTCGCCATGGAGCTCGCCGGCCATAGCGTCATCGCCACTACCATGAACGTCTATGCCAGCGTCGCCCCGGAGTACGGGAAGGCAGCCATGAACCAGGTAGGCGCCGCCCTGTGGGGTTAGAACGCTGTAGCTCGCGGGGCGCCCAAGACGGCGTTTTGAACCGCTATTGCTGTCAAAATTGCTGTCAAAAGACATGGCCCCCAGTTCCTTGGACGGTTCCGGGGGCCATTTACTTCTGTTGGGAGTGGTACCCCTGGGGCGACTTGAACGCCCGACCAACGGTTTAGGAAACCGCTGCTCTATCCGCCTGAGCTACAGGGGCAAAATCCAGGGGCGCCACGCCATTCTACCATGCCGGCGCCCCGCCGCGGACGGCGCCCTGACAGGTCGCGCACGCTATCCCATGGCCAGGAAGTTGCGGAGGAGGTCCTTGCCGGCTGGGGTCATGATCGACTCCGGGTGGAACTGGACGCCCTCCACAGGGTGCTGCCGGTGCCGGACGCCCATGATCACGCCGCCCTGGGTGCGGGCTGTCACCTCCAGGCACTCCGGCACGGTGCCCGGCTGGATGGCCAGGGAGTGGTACCGGATGGCGTCGAAGGGATTGGGGAGGCCCCGGAAGAGGCCCTTGCCGTCGTGGTAGATGGCAGAGG
>JACQUH010000267.1 GCA_016210375.1 Chloroflexota bacterium | reverse complement strand
CGGCAAGGCGAAAAAGGTGGCCCTGACGGCCTGCATGCGCAAGCTGCTCACCATCCTCAACGCCATGCTCAAACACCACACCAGATGGCAACCCCATCATGCCCTTACCTCTTGACATGCAAGACAGTTGCTCTGCACTCCTCGCTTTTCAATGCCTGCTAGGGCGTGGCCGGGACCGGCTCTCTGGGTTTCACCGGCTCCGGGCAATAGGAAGGCCAGGGCGTCTCCGAGAAGCGCCAGGCGCCGTCATCCTGGAGCTTTAGCATAAACCGCTGCTCGAAGGAGTACTCCCGCGGCGGTACGGGGAATGGACGGCCTACCTGGACCTCAGAGAAGGTCACCAACACCTCTGCCTCGTTCTCTCTGGGGCGTTTGACCTCCTTGAGGAGCACCCCGGACTCCTCGATCTGGCGCCGGCCAAAGGAGACGCTGCGGCGCCAGTCCTCAAGGTTACAGCGTTTCTGGAGGTCCGCCGAAAGGTAGCCGTAGGCCCTAGTGGTGTCATCCTCAGCCAGGGCCTGCAAGTAGCGCTGGGTTATGCCCTCCGGCGTGTCCTCCGCGTAGGTTGGCGGTTTGCGGCCGTTGGTCAGCGCCACGGCCACGGCGACGATGACCAGCACGGCCAGCGCCCCGCCGATGCCAATGAGCCACTTGGTGGAGGTGGTCATGTCTTTCTCCTTGCCCTCTCCATCTGACGGCCTGCCCCTACCAGCATACCAAAAACCGTGCTGCGGCTATGCTACGAAGGCCGGTCGACAGCCTGCGTGCCCGTCGCCCTGACCGCGGGTTCATTCCGCTCGATAGATGTGGTCGTCCTGGACAGCTATCACGCCGCTGACCGCCAGGGCTTCGACAGCGCCCTCGGCCAGGGTCCGAGCGCTGCCAAGGTCCAGCGAGCGGTCACGATCGGCAATCCCGTGGGCGAGCTCACTGATGGTGCAAGGCCCCTGGGCAAGCATCGCCTCCACCAGGCGGTACATGGACTTCACGGTGAAGTTGGCGCACATGTTGTCTATAAGGAACTGCAACGATACCATGGCACACCTCCTTGTTGCTCTGTGCCAGCGCAACGGGGGTGCGTGGCCCGTCGGCGGGCCCGCAGCGGGTCACCCTGGATGGCCTTGGCCAAACAAGCGCAGTGACCAGGCCCGCCTCCTGCCCAACGCCCTCCAGCGGCCCCTAGCGCTGAAGGTGCTTGCCGAAGAACGCGAACACCTTTCGCCAGCCGTCCATGGCCTGCTCCGGGCGGTACGCAGGACGGTCGTAGTACCAGAAGCCGTGCCCCGCGCCGTCGTACCGATGGAACTCATAGGCCTTCCCGTGCCTCTTCAGCTCCGCCTCGTGCTGGTCCACCTGGGCTGGCGATGGGCTCTGGTCGTCGTTGCCGACGAGGCCCAGCAGAGGGCACGACAGGTCCTTGGTGTAGTCAATGGGCGCCACTGGCTGCTGTGGCGTCAGGTCCTGCTGGGCCATGACCACCTTTCCGCCCCAGCATTCCACCGCGGCATCGAACCCCTGGCTGCGGCACGCCACCAGAAAGGCGTGTCGGCCGCCGGAGCAGGTGCCAATGATGCCAACCTTGCCGTTGCTGTAGGGCAGTGCGCGCAGGGACTCTCTGGCAGCCTCACAGTCGCCCACCACGCTGACATCGGGCACCCCGCCGGCCCCGCGGGCCTTGGCGGCGACCTCCTCGGGCGTCCCGTGGCCAAAACGATGGTAGAGGTCCGGGCAGATGACGGCGTAGCCGTGTTGGGCGAACCGGCGGGCCATCTCCCGGTAGAGCTCATCCCAACCTGGAAGGTGGTGGACCAGGACAATGCCGGGGAAGGGGCCTGGCCCCAGCGGGCGCGTGAAGTAGGCGTTGATCAGGTCGCCATTGTACCCCTTCATGGTGATGGTCTCTGCCAGCATCCCCTCGTAGGCATCAGTCCTGAACTGGTTCCACATGCTCTCCCTCCTTCAGCAGTGGCTGTGGCTACTGGTGTCCAGCGTGGCGTGGCCCCATCATAGCATTGCGGAGCCAGGACACCATCAACGGTATTGCAGTTATAACATGAAAACACAGGTGTGTGATTGTCTATTTGAGAAGGGGATACTCTTCCTCCGGAAGTGGCTGATACCCTCTTTTGGCATATTCGATGAACCTGTCGACCACTTTCCATAGCAACGCCACAAGCACCGAAGCTGGTTGAACATCGCCGAGATCGAACTGAAGGCTCTCACCGTCCAATGCATGGACCGGCGCGTCGAGGATATCGAGACGCTACGAGAGGAAGTGGCTGCATGGGAGGCGCGCCACAACAAAGCCGGTGCCGGCGTCAACTGGCGCTTCACGACCTCCGACGCCTGCATCAAGCTCAGGCACCTCTACCCGGAGATTCGCGCGTGGGAGATCACTAGGGTGGGGCCCAGTGGAGAGCTCAGTCCTCAGCTCACCGCTTTCTTCACGAGCGCGGCGATCTTTGCCTCTTCGGCGGCGGTCAGCTCCTTCAACGCGAAGGAGGTCGGCCACATGGTGCCTTCGTCGAGGTTCGCGTCGTCGTTGAAGCCAAACGTCGCGTACCTCGACTTGAACTTGCCCGCGCTCTGGAAGAAGCAGACGACCTTGCCGTCCTTGGCATACGCGGGCATCCCGTACCAGGTTCTTGGCGAGAGGGCTGGCGCGCTGGCTTTGATGATCGCGTGGAGCCGCTCGGCCATGGAGCGATCCGGCTCCGGCATCTCGGCGATCTTCGCAAGCACGTAGCCTTCCCCGTCCGCCTTGCTCTTGGCAGCCTTCAGTTCCTGGGCGCGCTCCCTCATCGCGGCCTTTTCCTGGTCCGTGAAACCCTTGGACGTCTTGCCGGTCGCGGTGGCGCTCTTGGCGGACTTCTGCGTGTCCTTCTGGGTGGTGCTCTTGCCTTGGTTCATGAGAATCTACTTCCACTTGTTTGATGTATCCTGCAGGCGTGCCGCTCGGACATTGCCCACCGCTTCTCCAAGTAACACACGCACACTGTTTTTGAGCGGCGGGCTTCAGAAGTTTGCGAGCACGTCCCGCAGGGCTTGGACATCCAGGGCCTGCTCCGCCACCAGCCGCTTGAGCCGGGCGTTCTCCTCCTCCAGCACCCGCAGCCTGCGG
>JACQUH010000276.1 GCA_016210375.1 Chloroflexota bacterium | reverse complement strand
CAGCAGGAACACCTCGTAGTCCATGCTCAGGCCAAAGAGGATGCAGAACAGGAGGATGGGCACGGTGACCTCTACGTACCCACCGGCCTGGAAACCCAGCAGGTTCTGGAAATTCCCATCCTGGAAGATAAACACCATGGCCCCGTAACTGGCCAGGATGCTCAGTGCATTCATGATCACCGCCTTCAGCGGCAGCACCACCGACCGGAACAGCACCAGCAGCACCAGGTACGTGGCCACCACCACATAGGCGATCACCCAGGGGAAATACTGGTACATCACTTCCTTGGTGTCCTCCAGGTCTGCCGTGGCACCGGTGACCAGGGCGGTCGCGCCAGGAGCCAGGGTACGGCCCTGGCTGCGTGCCTCCACTACCAGCGCTTCTGTTTCGGGCGAGAGTACAGCGTACCTGGAGAAGATGCGTACCACGGTCACGTCCTGTGAACCGAAGCTCGCCAGGGCCTGGGTTATGGCCGGCGCCAGTATCGCCTGGGGGGAAGCGTACATCTGCTGGTACCCCTCCCTGGGGATGGAAGGGTCCAGGGTAACGATGCTCTCCACCCGCTCTACACGCGGGTCGCCGGCGAATCGGTGGGCGAAGTCATAGAGGTCCCCAACCACCTCGGGTCGCAACACGCCGCCCGAGGCCTGGACAACTACGGCGATAGGCGTCAGCTCCCCCTCGCCAAAATCTCGTTCTACCTTTTCCCATCCCACCCTCGGCTCGGCCCCTACGGGCAGCACGGTGGCCCAGGGTTGCCCCAGCTTCACCCCCAGGAAGGGGGCGCCGAGGAGCAGCAGCGCCAGCGCCACCGGCACCGACACCAGCACCGGGTGCCGCATCACACGGGAGGCGACACCCCGCCAGAAGCCGCCGTTGGCGCTGCGCCTCTCTGGCAGGATGCGGAAGCGGTTAACACCCGCTCCCAGGATGCCCAGGAGGGCGGGCACCAGGGTCAACACCACCAACATGGAAGCCAGGACCACCACCACACCACCGATGCCCAGCGAGCGGAAGAACATGAAGGGGATGAAGAAGAGGCCCGACAGTCCCATCACGGTGGTGAGACCAGAAAAGAGGATGGCCCGGCCTGAGGTGGCCAAGGTGACAGCCACCGCCGGCGCTACGTCTCGTTGCTGGAGCTCCTCCCGGAACCGGCTGACAACCAGCAGCGTGTAGTCAATAGCCAGGCCGATGCCCAGAAAAGAGGCGATGTTCAGCACAAAGATGGACACGTCCATGAGCTGGGTCAAGAGGTAAACCGCAGCCATGGTCATAATGACCGCTACCGTTGCCATGACGATGGGCATGAAGGTTGCCAAGAGGGCGCCAAAAACCACCGCCAGGGCTACGAGCACCAGGGGGAAGCTGACCGCCTCGGACCGGCGCAGGTCGTTCTCCGCCGCCTCATTCAGCTCGGAAAAGATGGCGATACCCCCCGTGCTCCACATCTGGAAGCCCGTGGGGGCCTTCAGCCGCTCCCGCACCTCGGGGTAGAGGGCCATTCCTTCGTCAAAGGTGCCCTTCAGCGACACGAGGGCGTAGGTGGTATGCCCGTCGCGAGAGGCAAAGGACGGCGTACCGCCGCTGTAGAGGGTGGCAACGCCCGTCAGCTCCGTTAGGCCATCCAGCCCCGCCAACACCTGCTCCACCCCCTGGCGGAAGGCTGGGTCCGTCACCTTCAGCTCCGGGTGGGAGATGACTACGATAAGGACATTCTCGTCCAGGCCCAACTTCTGCGCCAGCAGGTCTATCGCTTGCTGCGACTCTGTATCAGCGCGCCCAAATCCAGGCGAAAGCGCTGAGAATACCCTGGGCGCCAGTAGCCCCGCCACCAGGAAAGCCACGGCCCAGACCACCACAACGGCCCACCGGAACCGGACCATCAGCTCACCGAGGCGGTAGAGCATGGCTACTCCTTCTTAGGCCTTAGGTAACTCACCCAAACGTTACGGCATTTTCGCAAATGAATGGGTGCAAAGTACAGTGGTACGAGCATCATCCTGATAGAGGTCGGCCTCTTGGCTGTCCTGCCGGATGATTACACCCCCGATGGTCACTAGCAAGAAAGTCCTGAGCCAGGAATACCAAAAGACCCCGGTGACAGGCTCGGGGCTTTCGCTGTTGCGACAATGTGACCGCACCCTAAAGGTCATTGACAAAATAATCTGCCATTTGGGTTCCGACCTAAGGGACTGTCACGAAATAACATGACCTATTCTGTACTTTGAGTACCTTTGCTAACAGAGTAGGTTGTTTCGTGACAACTCCTAACCACCTCTGGCTCCCCCTGCCCGTACAGGAAGGGGGAGAAGATAGGTTTGAATCGGTGTAATGCGGCCGGGCCGCATTACACCGATTCTTCAGAAT
>JACQUH010000278.1 GCA_016210375.1 Chloroflexota bacterium | reverse complement strand
GTCCGCGGGCAGCTCCCCGGCCGCCACCCTCTGCTGGCGCAGCTCCAGGCCCTGGCGCTCCAGCCCTGCTACCGAGTCCTCTAAGGCCGCCGGGCTATCGAGGACGACTACCGAGGAGGGCGGCAGGTAGTCGAACACGCAGCCGGTGTTCACCAGCGGCGCGTAGAACTCGGCGCCCGGAAACCACTCGCCGGCGCGGAGGCGCGCCAGGTCCTCGGTGATACGCTCGGCCGTCTCCGGGGCCTCCCTATCGAGTGGACGGACGACCGGAGACAGCAGACCGGTCGTCCGACTTCGGTCCGCCGTCACCGCCCCGAGCATCTCGCGCGCCGGGACGATCGTGGCCTGCGCCACGGCCGCGCGCGAGCGCTGCGTCGCGGGGTCGAAGCTGCGCAGGCTCTCTATCACATCTCCGAAGAGCTCGATGCGCACCGGCGTCTCCTCCGACGGCGAGTAAACATCAACAATACCCCCTCGCCGGCTGAAGGTGCCCGGCACCTCCACCGAGACGTCCGCTTCGTAGCCCATGGCCTGCCAGCGGCGCAGGCTGTCCTCCAGGTCGAACCGGGTCCCCGGCTTCAGCGTCACCACCGACTGGGCGAAGTCGTCCCTCGCCGGGGTCCTGGCGGCGCAGGCGGCCGCCGAGGCCACCACGAGGGGATATAGGCCTGAGGCGGACGCGGCCAGCGCCGAGAGCAGGCTGAGCCGGTCCCATTCCGTCGCCGGGTCGGAGCTCAGGCGCTCGTAGGGCAGCAGGTCCGGCTCCGGCAGCAGGCGTACCTCTAGGCCGACCGGCAGCCAGACGCGAAGCTGCTGCGCCAACCCGCGCGCTCTCTCCGGCGTAGCGGTCAGCAACATAAAGGGCCGGTCCCAGGCCTGGCGCAGCGCGGCCATGAAGGCAGGAACCGCCGCGTCCAGGACGACAACAGCGTGCCGTCCGCTGTCGCCGGGCGCAGCGACGACCTCGCGGAACGCGGCGGTATCTTCAACTAGCGATAGTAGCCCTGATAGGTCCAATAGTCTCCATTGAGGCTAAGCCTCATCCGCCTACGGCGGACCCTAAATCAAAATTGTACAACCACCCACGCTCTGCCTCAAACCGTAGCCCCCGTCGCACGACTGACTCCAACCCCTTCCCACATTGGGAAGGGGCCAGGGGTTAGGTCGCCCCGCCTTTGTCATAACGGGCCTTTTCCGCTACACTGAATTTAAGCCCCCCTCACGGGCTGCGACCTATGAAGATAGACACCGAATGTCCCGCCTGCCTGGAACGCCTGGTCCATCTGACGGTAGACAAGGCCACGAAAGACGAGCGCCTGAGGCGCCGCGCGGCGTCCGCCGCGCTCGAGACGGTGCGGAGCCTGGCCACCGCGGAAAAGGTGCCCACCCAGGTGGCCGGGGAGGCCCAGAGGGTCATCCGCGAGGTCACGGGCAACCGCGACCCGTACCGTGAATGGAAGGACCGGGAGATGCAGCAGGCCCGGCGCCTGGCGTGCTCGGCGCAGCAATGCTATGGCGACGACGTGCGCTCCCTGCTGGCCATCTCGGTGCTGGGAAACGCCATAGATTTCTTCAAGGACCCGCTGGTCGTGGAGCGGGAGATGTCGCGTCCGATCAACTTCGCCGTGGACCAAACGGAGCGCATCGCCGAGTTCCTCGAGCTGGCGCGTAGCACGCTGTTCATGGCCGACGAAAACATGGACCGCCTGATATGCTTTGTGCCGGCGATCAACCTCTGTGTGCGCCGCGTGCTCTTCGTGGCCGACAACGCCGGCGAGTGCTTCTTCGACCTGCCCCTGGTGAACGAGATGGGCCGCGTCATGCGCGTCAGCTACGTGGTCAAGAAGGGCCCGGTACAGAACGACCTAGCCGAGGAGGACCTGCTCCTCTCCGGCCTGTACCACGAGCTGAAGGCGGAGATCGCCTCTGTGGACAACATGCCCGGCCTCGATGTGGGCCAGGCGCCCGCGGAGTTCCGGGAGGACTTCGCTGCGGCGGAACTGGTGGTGGCCAAGGGCATGGCCAACTACGAGACGCTGTCGGAGCTGCCCGCTGAGGGCAAGGTGTTCCACCTGCTGGCCGCCAAGTGTCCCCCGGTGGCGCGCTCCCTGGGCGTACCGGTCGGCAGCTACGTGGCCATGCTAAGGTAGCGCCTGTTTCAGGTGCCACGTCAGCCCCGCCACTGAGTTCATCACGAAGGCCATCTCCCTTTCGCGTTGTGTCTGCGGGAGGGCATCGAGCCCCACCATTTTCCGGTCGCGCCGGATACATTCCCCGGCCGTTCGCTCCTGACCCCAGCCCGCCTTCCGCCCCTCGGCTACTATGTCTCTCCAGAGGAGCAACTGGCGCTGGTGTGCACGCAGCCGCCTTTCGGCGGCCGCCTCCCAGCCGTAGTGGCCGTAGCACAGGACCGCCGGCCGCAGGGCGATAGACCGGTCCAGCGAGGCAAGCTGCTGCTCCAGGTATAGAGGCGGCGGTACGGCAGGCCGCCTGATGCCGTGGGCGCGCACCCCGGCCAGCTCCCCGGCGAGGAAGAGGCGATGGCGGCCGTCCCACAGGCTGAAGTGGTGCGGGGCGTGTCCCGGCGTAAACAGCACCTCGAGCTCTAAGCCGCCGAGGTCAATTACCTGGCCGTCCTGGGCGGCGATCACACGTCCGGGAGGGGCGGGCTCCGGCTGTCCGTAGGCCTCGGCAAGCGCGCCGAGGGTGCGCCGGCTGCCCTCCCAGAGCTTGAAGGGCTTCTCCAGGTGGGCGGCGCCGGCAGGGTGGACGAGGGCGACGGCGTTGGGCAGGATTCTCAGGGCGGCGCCCGCGGCCCCGCCGTGGTCCAGGTGGATGTGGCTGATGAGGAGGTAGTCAACGGCCTGGGGGTGTATTCCCAGCCGCTTGAGGCCCTCGAGCGTCGCGGGCAAGGCGCAGGCCGGGCCGATGTCCAACAGGGCGGTCTTCTCTGCCTGGAGCACGTAGGAGCACAGGAAGCCCTCCAGGCCCAGGACGACGCCCCCGGGGTCTATCATGGAAAGGGCGGGGATGGCAGGGTGGCGGCGTATCCTTAGCACTGGGCTATCGGTGTGAGTGAAGTGGTTTTTCGATTTTGAAGAATACCATGATTGTGGAGAAATTGCCATCCACCCTTTCCGGGGCGCTCAGGGCGTATCGCGATACGCCCCTACACAGGCATGTACCGGGGCATTTTCATATCTCGTGGTACCCCAATAGGCTGCCGCGAACGCGGAGGTCTCCGAAAAGGTGATAGAATATCCGGGGATTGAGGTACGTGAAAGGAAGGTGGACTCGCCATGGCACGAGCAATCAAACCACATTATAACTTCCCGCAGGCGTCGCTGAGGCTCCGCATCCAGGGACTCGCTGAACCTGAAATCGCATCATATGTGGCAGCTCTCAAGAAGAGGTATGGCAGGTATGCGATGCCGCCTGATGAAGCGAGAAAAGTCGTAGATGCGGCGATGGGTAAAAAAACGCTCACCGAGTTGCTTTTCGAAGCGCGCGGATAATCGGTAGCCAATGGCAGTTTTCTACCTGGAATCGTCAGCCTTCTTCAAACGCTATCGCACCGAGAAGGGGACCGACGTCCTGAACGCGGTGATCTCCCAGAAGCGAGAAGCGGACGTACTAGTCACTTCCCATCTGGTGACTGTGGAAATGGAATCGGTTGTCGCCCGAGGACTCAAGTCAGCGGCACTTACCAAGAAAGCGGGCGGTGTGCTGTTGAGGTCCTTCGCCGAAGACCTGGACGCTATCATTGTACTCCCGATATCTACATCGCTTGTGGTTGAGGCATCCCGAGTGGCTGCACGACATGGGCTACGAGCGCTGGATGCTATCCACTTTGCCACGTTGATAAGGGTCAGCCAAGCGGCGCCAGGGTCTGTTGTTTTCGTGGCGGCTGACAAGGAAATGGTCCAAGCGGCGCGAGCCGATAACTTCGTCACTCTTAACCCGGAGGAGCGCAGCGCACTCGATCAACTTAGGAAATTACAGAGCTTGTAATCGCCCAGGGCGTATCGCGATACGCCCCTACAAAGGCATGTACCGGGGCATTTTCATACTTCGTGTGGGTCGAAGCTCCCGCTAAGCCGTCATTCCGGCCCTCGCTGTAGGGGCGAGTGGCCACTCGCCCAGTCTCCTCCCTGCCTCGAAACCCCGCCACCATCTTGACACTCGTGCTACGATGGTCTTGTACCATCCTGAGGGGGCCGCGGGTAGGAATAGCCAAATCAACCAGACACCCGTCCCTCAAATTACTCTGTGTCTCTGGAGGCCCACCAGTTCAGCGAAGTCCCACAGCGCACTGGATCGCCGGAAGGTCATGAGGAGGTCGAAAAATGAAGGCGCAAAGGGTGAGGATGATACTCGAGTTCGACGTTCCTGTTGGCAGGGAACATTATGGCCCGAGGGTTACCGAGGCGCCCTGGAGAAGGCTCGCCGAGCACGATATGAAGCAGTGGATCAGGGATTCTGAAGACGTGCCTGAAGTATATCGTTACTGCGCTCACATTCATTCTGACGTCTCGTTCGAATGGCTGCAAGAGTTTGAGAAAGAGGACCGAATAAGGGGAAGGCGCCTTTCCTGGCTGTAAGTTGCCCACCACCACAACACCGTTCTGCTAAATCTTAGTTTCGACGGTCTTATTTGAGTGAGGGGCAACAGCAGATACGAAATCGGTGACGGAGCGCGAAACGTGCGTTACTAGGCGGGCTTCGCAGGCTCCCGGCAAGCAAGCTCATGGCTCATAGCAGGAAAGCTCGTGGGAGAGGCCCTGCGTCCGTTGTAGACTTCGCTCGGAACGGGTAACCCGCGTCTCTGGAGTCTTGTCGTCCCCGTAGTGGGCCATGCCCGCAATTGCCTTGGGGGACATCAGACATAGGCGTATAATACGACCGTGAACACGCCGGGGGCTTTTATGGCCTCTTCAGGAAGCCCGCGCTTTACGAAGGCGAGTTGGCTCACTCTGGGCGTGTCCGTGTTCTTCCTCGCGCTCTTCGTGCTCTTCGTGCTGCTTCACGTCATAGCCCCGTGCGATGAGGCACGTCTCCAGCCAGGGACGCAGGCGTGGAGACCCGGGGGAGTGGTGGTGGCAAGCCTGGGAGAGCAAACAGGGGGGCTGCAGTCCGGTGACCTGGTCATAGGTGTGAACGGGCGCAGCATGGAGTCCTGGGCGCGGGATATCCTCTCACCCCTGAAGCCACGCCCCTTATGGAAAGCCGGCCAGACGCTCACGTATACCGTCGTGAGAGAGGGAAGCCCACTAGATGTGGAGGTTACTCTGGGCGACTATCCCCTGGGAACTACCCTGGCGAAGGACTGGGGCGCCGTTCTCTTCGCCGTGGTGTTCTTTCTTATCGCCGCCTTCGTGTTCTTCCAGCGCCCCGGGGTGCCGGCGGCCCGTGTGCTGCTGCTGGGCGCCTCGGGGATCATGAGCGCCACCGCGTGGTCCCTGGGCCTGCACGTGCTGGACGTGGTGGATGGAACGCGGCTCTGGTTGTACGAGGCCACCACAGTGGCGGGATACATGCTCCTGTGGATCTCCCTGGTGCACTTCTGGCTTGTCTTTCCGAAGCCCTGGCCCGGCATGCTCAGGCGGCGATGGCTCGTTCCTTCACTTTATGCTGCGCCCTACCTGGTAATCACCGGCTATGCTGCGGCCATGTGGACCGGGGCCGGCAGCACCCTGGAATGGCTGGGCCGGGCCTTCCAGACCATCGGGCCGCTGGAGGTCTCCTACGGTGTACTAGCGCTGGTGGCCGGAGTGTGGCGGTACAGGAGCCCTCTTGATATGGAGAGCCGCAAGCAGGTGCGCTGGGTGTGGCTCACCGGGCTGACCCTTTGCAGCGTCGGCGTGGCTTTCGTGTTCCTGCCACAGTTGCTGCTGGGCAACCCGCTGATCAGCTTCAATGTCCTGGCGCTCCTGGGGCTGTTTTTCCCGTTCTCCCTGGCCTTTGCCATTCTGCGCTACCGGCTCTTCGACATTAGCGTCATCGTCAACCGCGCCTTGGTCTACGGCGTCCTCACGGCCCTCGTCGTGGGCCTGTACGTCCTGGTAGCAGGTTCTCTGGGCGCCCTGTTCCAGGCCCGCGGAACCCTCCTCATCTCCCTCCTGGCCGCCGGGCTCGTGGCGGTGCTGTTCCAGCCGCTACGCCTCCGCCTTCAGCACGCCGTCAACCGGTGGATGTACGGCCAGCGGGATGAGCCCTACGCCGTGCTGACAGACCTGGGGCGCCAACTGGAAGGCACCCTGTCTCCAGACGCGGTACTACCGACCGTGGTGGAGACGGTGGCTCAATCCCTCAAGATCCCCTACGTGGCTATCGTCCGGAGCGAGGGGGAGCAGCAGGTGGTGGTTGCGGCCTGTGGTCAAGTTACCCCGGATACGCTGAAAATTCCCCTCGTCTATCAGGGCGAGGAGGTGGGCCAGATGCTGCTGGCCCCCAGGGCCGCTGGGGAGGTCTTCAGCCGGGCCGACTGGCGGCTGGTGACTGACCTGGCAAGGCAGACGGGTGTGGTAGCGCATGGTGTCCGGCTGACCGATGACCTCCGGCGGGCGCGAGAGCGGCTCGTAATCTCTCGCGAGGAGGAGCGTCGCCGGCTTAGGCGGGACCTGCACGATGGCCTTGGCCCCCTTCTGGGCGGCGTGACCCTGAAGCTGGATGCCGCCCGCAACCTCCTGACCCGGGACCGCGCCGCTGCGGATACCATCCTGGTGGAGGTGAAGGCCCAGACGCAACAGGCCCTTGCAGACATCCGGCGCCTGGCCTACGCCTTGCGGCCACCGGCCCTGGACCAGCTCGGTCTGGTCTCCGCCCTTCGTGAGCACGCCGCGACCCTTGGGTCCACAGAGGCCGACGGCCGCCACCCCGACCCCCACACCTTGCAGGTGAACTTTGCATCGCCCCAACCGTTGCCGGCCTTGCCGGCTGCCGTGGAGGTAGCCGCGTACCGCATTGCTGTAGAGGCGCTGACCAACGCGGCGCGCCACTCGCGCGCCCATCACTGCGTTGTCCGGTTGTCCCTGCCCGCGGACGGTATTCTGGAGCTGGTCGTGGCCGACGATGGCGTGGGCCTCCCCCCGTTCTCTTCGCCCGGAGTCGGCATCGCTTCGATGAAGGAGCGGGCCGCCGAGCTGGGGGGGAGCTGCGCTATCGAGCCGGTGACCGGGGGCGGGACGCGGGTGCGGGCGCGCATCCCTGTGGGTGTCCCCCACGAAACCTCCCCTCACACCGGGGAGGAGACGACCAGGAGGTGAGGCAGGTATGAGTCCCATACGCGTGCTGATCGCCGATGACCACCCAGTCTACCGCGACGGGCTCCGCACGCTGCTGACCTCCCTGCCTGACACTGAGGTAGCCGGGGAGGCCAGCACCGGCGAAGAGGCTGTGGCCCTTGCTGCCAGCAGTATGCCCGATGTGGCGCTCATGGACATCAATATGCCTGGCATGAACGGTATCGAAGCTACCCGGCGTATCAACCAGTCCCATCCCCTTGTCGCTGTAGTCATGCTCACCATGTTTGAGGACGACGACTCGGTTTTCGCCGCCTTGCGGGCTGGGGCACGAGGCTACCTCCTCAAGGGGGCGGACCAGGCCGAGATATCCAGGGCCGTCCGTGCGGCGGCCAGTGGAGAGGCCATCTTCGGCCCGGCCATCGCCACCAGGTTGATGAACTACTTTGCCGCCAGGCCGGCGGCTCCGCCCAGCGCCTTTCCCGATCTCACGCAGCGGGAACGGGAGGTGCTGGCCCTCATCGCCCAGGGGCTAAGCAATACCGACATTGCCCGGCGCTTCTATCTCAGCCCCAAGACCGTGCGGAACCACGTCTCCAACATCCTGGGGAAGCTACAGGTAGCCGACCGTGTGCAAGCCGCCCTGCGAGCCCGGGAGGCCGGACTGGGAAACGACCGGGCCTAGCCTTCACTCCCCTCCATTCTCGTCGCTACTCAGACCGTAAGTGCGCTCCCCGCTTGCCCCCAACAATCATGACTCGCGTCCCGCTCCGGTCGGGACGCCAGGCCCATGACACCGGGACATAGCCCGTCTTATCCTGCGATCGGTAACACGCGCCAGGTGCCTTCGCGTTCCTCTGGGGACAGGGTTCGTTTCGGATCAGATCATGAAGGAGGTACGGTCTTGAGAAAGGTCTTGAAGTGGCTCGGCATCGTACTTGGCAGTCTCCTCGGCCTGATTATCGTAGCCGCAGTCGTCCTGTTCCTTGTCGGTGGCTCCCGGGTAAACAGGAGCTACGCCTTGCAGGTGGAACCAGTGGCCATTCCCTCCGATGTCGCTTCCATCCAGCGTGGCCAGCACCTTGCGCGGGCCGTTGTGGGGTGCGCCAGCTGCCACGGGGATAATCTGGGAGGCAACAAGATATTTGAAGAGGGTCCCATAGGCAGAGTCTTCGCCCCCAATATCACGGGAGGACAGGGAGGAGTGATCGGTGCCTATACCGACCAGGACTGGGT
>JACQUH010000277.1 GCA_016210375.1 Chloroflexota bacterium | reverse complement strand
CGCAGCCGAAGACCTGCCCAGCTTTGACCTACACACGGAAACCAGCGCTGCCCACAACATCCACAACCAGAAGATGTACTCAACCCTGGTATGGAACCCCGATGGCGACGTGCTCGTCCCGGACGCCGCGGAGTCCTACTCAGTCTCGGGAGACGGCCTGGTGTGGACCTTCAAGCTGCGCCCCGACGTCAAGTTCCAGACCGTCAAGGCGCCTTACAAGGCCAGCCCCAGGGATGGCACCCTCATGACTGCCAAGGACGTCAAGTGGTCCCTGGAGAAGATCATGGGCCTCCACGGGGAGATTATTTCTGCCCGTTCCGGTTGGATGAAGGAGTTTGTGGACGTTGACCGGCCCGACAACGGCATTGAGATCGTGGACAACCTCACCCTGAAGGTGCACATGGCCAGCCCGTTGTCCAGCTTCGCCAACCTCCTGTCCATCGGGTATTCCGGCATCGTGCCCGATGGCATCCGCCGTGCGGATATGGCGAACCGGCCCTATGGTAGCGGCCCCTTCAAGGTCAAAGACATCCAACACGGCGCCGTGTGGAGCTATGAGCGCAACCCGGACTACTGGAAGCCTCGCCTCCCCTATCTGGATGGCTGGGAGTTCATCATCATGTCCGGCACCGCCATCACCCAGGCCGCCTGGCTGACCAAGAAGATAGACATCACCGGCGGTTTCCCCAGCACCGACAACGAGGCCACTTACAAGCAGAAGTTTGACGCTGGAGAGGCCTACCAGAAGGTCTACAGCTCCGACTGCCGACCCCAGGGCGTCGTCATGAACTCCACCAGGCCCCCCTTCAACGACAAGAAGTTGCGTGAGGCCGTCAACCTGGTCATTGACCGCTCCGGGTATATCGCCAGCGTCCACAACGGCCACGCGGAAAACGCCCTCTTTCTACCCACTGGCGGATGGGGCCACTCCCTCCAGGAGGTCAACCAGTACCCCGGCTACCGCCAGCCCCACCAGGCCGACGTGGACGCCGCCAAGAAGATCGTCCAGGAGCTGTATCCCAGCGGCCTCTCCCTCAAGATGATGGCCCGCAACACCACCGGCTATATGACCCAGAACGAGTACATCGCCAGCGACCTCAGGAAGATCATGGACGTCACCCTGGACGCCCAGGGGACGGCAGTGATCTTTGACCGGGCCGCCAAGCTGGACTACACGTTATGGGCCTACTGGTTCTGCCAGACGACCAATACGCTGGAGGAGTTCTTCTCCTACTTCATCACCGGCGGCTCCCGCAACTGGTTCGGCTACTCTGTCCCCGAGTTTGACAAGGCCTACCGTGAGGTCGCTGCCATAAGTGAGCCCGTCGCGAAGAAAAAGAAGGCCCTGGAGATGGAGCAGATGATCTACAATTTCCTGCCCATGGCGCCTCTGCCGGTGCACACCACCACCAGGACAGCCTGGAGCTATGTAAAGGACCTGCCCCTCGGCGTCACGCAGTACAGCCGCGAGAAGAACGAGCTCATCTGGCGCTCCGACGTGTAGCCTTCCCGGGTCATCGTCTCCGCAGAGAGCACCCCGGCGGTCCTTCCTGGTCCGCTGGGGTGCTCTCTTTTGGCCTGGCGGCAGCCCTCAGGCCCGCTGTCGTTGCTACGAAAATAGCGCCCACCGGAATGGGGGTTCGGACCTAACCCCCTCTGGCTCCCCCTTCCCCCAGGGGAAGGGGGGAAGGTGGGTCTCATTGGCATCCTAATTGTTCAATGACCATCAGTCGGGGGGATCCAGACCGCCCTCACCCCGAACCACCCCGTACCCGCATTTGACGCCCCCACAGCGGCCTCCTATAATTAAAGGGTTAGGCGAATCAGGAGGTGCTCTTGGATCCATTGACACAGGTTTCCATATGGCAGGCCTACGCCGGCTACTTGGAAGCTAACCCAGGGAAGACTCAGCCTCTGGCACAGCAAGAGCTCCAGCGGTTTGCCCGCCGGTTCAACAGTGACGCTCCTATTAGCTCCATAACGCCCCTGGACATAGAAAAGTATTGCGAAAGCCTTGACGGCGTCGGCGACGAACGAGCCGAACGCCTTTCCATTACCAAGGAGTTCCTCAGATACATTCATAGAGAGGGCCTGACGGAACTGAACCTGGCGCCTCACGCCAAGCTCCGCCGCCTGGGGCGCCGGGGCGCCGCGTCTCAGCGCAAGGGGAAACAGTCCGCCTCCAACCAACTCACCCCGGAGGGCTACCAACGCCTTCAGGACGAGTTGGCATTCCTCAAGGCCCAGCGCTTCGTCATCGCCGATGAAATCCGCAAGGCCGCAGCCACCAAGGACTTCACCGAGAACTCACCCCTGGATGCCGCCAGGGAGCAGCAGGGCCAGGCGGAGTCCCGCATCCGGGACCTGGAAGCTTTGCTGAAGGGCGCTACTATCCTGGACGGCTCTGCCGATGAACAGACGAACATCTCTCGCGTAGGTGTTGGCTCCAGAGTGATCCTGCGTCACACCAGGACCGGCCAGGAGGTCTCCTTCCTGCTGGTGGACTCCAGTGAGATAGACCCCTCCTCTGGCAAGATCTCCGATGCCTCCCCCATTGGCAGGGCGTTGCTGGACAGGACGGTGGGAGACGAGGTGGATGTGGTGACGCCACGGGGCACTGTGCAATACCTGGTGGCCAAGATAGGCCTCTGAGCCACTCGGCCCCTGGAATGCCTCCCGCACACCACTTTGGCCCTCGCAGCCGGAGGGAGCGCAGGGAGCTGGCCGGCAAACCCTCTCGCCATCCTCACGGAGCCGGGGAGTGGGTTACTACTGAGAGCCAGCCTGGGCCGGACGTAAAGACGCCCCAGAAACACGGCGACTGGAGTCGCGAAACGATTTCTGGCCCCTTCCTGCGCTACTTGAAGGCCGGCAGCGCCTCCTCGACGAAGGCCTGAAGGGCATCCCAGTTGAACGGCGCACGCAGCGCAATGTTCAGGCCCTGAGCACCCGCCTCCTGGTACTGGGCAATGCGCTCCACCGCCTCCCTGGGCGTGCCAAAGAGCATACCCCCTTCGCGTTCCTCAGCCCGTGCGCCGTACTGGGCGGCGTACCGCTCCCGCTCTGCCAGGGCTTCCTCATGGGTGGCCCCCACCCAGAAGCCCACGTTCACTGTGCGGGCCACCGCCCTGGGGTCGCGTTTTTCCTGTTCACACCACCCGTCCAGGACCCCGATCTTGTGGCGGTACGCTTCCGGCGAGATGTAGGGGGCGTTCCAGCCGTCGGCGTAGCGCGCGGCGATGCGCAGCGTCCGCTGCTCGCCGGCGCCTCCCACCCAGACCCGCGGCGGTCGTTGCACGGGCCTGGGGAAGCAGTGAGCCTCCTTTACCTGGTAGTGCCTGCCAAGGAAGGTTGTCGTTTCCTGGCTCAGCATGGACTTGACGATCTGGACGCCCTCTTCCAGCCTGTCCATGCGCTCCTTGATAGGTGGGAAAGGGATGCCAAAGGCCCGGTGCTCCAGCTCGTACCAGCCGGCGCCGACGCCCAGCTCCAGCCGGCCCTCGCTGACGTGGTCAACGGTAACGGCGGCCTTGGCCAGCGCCGCCGGGTGGTGGTACCCCATGCAGAAGACCAGGGAGCCAACCCTTACGCGGCGGGTCTCCGCGGCCAGCGCCGTTATGATGGAGACGCCCTCAAAGCAGGAGCCTTTGCCGTCCACCGTGGGGTTCTCGTAAAAGTGGTCCCAGGTGGAAACCCAGTAGAAGCCGGAGTCATCAGCCAGTCGCCAGACACGGCGTAGCTCCTCGTAGGTGCAGTCCTGCTGGCCAGTATGGATCCCCAGATTGAAGGGCATGGAAGCCTCCTCATCCTCTGCTGCCGGAGCGTACCCCTTCCCTGGGGCAAGGACGTCGTCAGACAGGGGGCGGTCACGAAGGGAGCGCCCGCCGGCTCTGGCGGGAGAGGACTCTCCGTTGCTGCCGGCATGTAATACTACCATGAGCGGCCTGGAACAAGGGGCTGCCTCAGACGTTTCCGTTGTCAGGAACTGAGGCGCGGTGCAGACTCCGCTTCTTGCGAAGGGTCCCGCCCTTTGCTATAGTGGGAAGTCGTGGGGCTGTAGCTCATCTGGGAGAGCGCCTCAATGGCATTGAGGAGGTAAGGGGTTCGAATCCCCTCGGCTCCACTTAGCCTCAAAACAACCACCGGCACGCTGGTTTTCCCCCCGACGGGGCCAGACATTCCGCCTTTGCGTCATTGCCATTATCGTCAGTACCAGCCATACTTCTTGGCGGAGTCGATCATGGCTCTGACGTTTTGCGGCCTAGCTTCATCCCATGAACTGCCGTGGGTCAGAATAGAGCCGCCGCCCTTTGCGCAAGTCTTTATCAGATCCTTGCAATATTTCTCAACCTCCTGAGAGGAGCCGACCTCCAACGCCCCCACGCGGCGCAGTCCCTTCATCATGTCCTGCCTGTCCCGCCTTTCCACGAACACGCAGTTCCCTTTCCCAAACACTGACTGAGGTGGTCCCCATTCTTAGGACAGGATAGGGGCCAAGTTAAGGTCGG
>JACQUH010000305.1 GCA_016210375.1 Chloroflexota bacterium | reverse complement strand
GCGCCATCGGCTACTGCCTGGGCGGCGGCCTCTCCCTGGCGACCGCCTGCGCCAACCGGGACGTAGCAGCGTGCGTGGTCTACTACGGAGGCAATCCCAATCCCGTCGGCCTGGTCAGCAACTTGAATGGTCCGCTGCTGGGCATCTACGCGGAGCTGGACGAGCGTACCACCGCTGGTGTCGCTCCCCTGAAAGAGGCCTTGACCGGCGCGGGCAAAAGGTACGATATCCACATCTACCCGGGCACCCAGCACGCCTTCTTCAACGACACCCGGCCGGGCATCTACAACGCCGCCGCATCCCAAGACGCCTGGGGTAAGACCCTGGCCTTCTTCGCCGCCAACCTGAAATAAACACCTCCGGCCCTCCTATCCTCCTCTCCCAAAAGGAGAGGAGGATAGGAGGGGAGGTTATGCAACCAGCATGCAACCAACAACACATACCAACTCTATAGCCGAAGCCCTTATCCCTCGCTCCACCTTCCTGGTCAACCTGACGGTGGATGCCACTCTGATCGTGGGCTACGCCGCCCTGACGGGGCTGGCAGCCCAGCTCAAGCTGTTCCTCAACCCGGCGGTGCCTATCACAGGCCAGACCTTCGCGGTACTGCTTGCGGGTGCTACCCTGGGCAGCAGGCGCGGCGTGGCCAGCATGCTGGTCTACCTCATGGCGGGGATTGCCGGCATTCAGGTCTTTGCCTCCGGGGGTGTTTTCCCAGGTTCCAGCCGGGGATACCTTCTAGGGTTCGTGGCCGCTGCCGGCCTGGTGGGGTACCTGTGTGAGCGTGGGTGGGGCCGCCACCCGTTGAAGCTGGTAGCTGCTATGCTGGCGGGCGAGGCGGCGATATACGTTTTTGGACTATGGTGGCTGGCGTTCTACTTTACGCCGGCGCAGCTAGCCGCCTCCGTATCCGCAGGTAAGCTGAGCGCCGCAACGTCGGTAGCCGTGGTGTGGGAGTGGGGCGTAAGAGACTTCATTATCGGCGACGCGGTCAAGCTATTGATGGCGGCCTTGGGCGTGTCCCTGGCCTGGGCGGGCATCCGCCGGCTCAAGGGTGGCGGGGTGTAGGGGCGCTGGCAGCGGGTAAGCCTTCGCCGGCATGGTGCTTTAATGGCTACTATACCTAGGCAACGCCGCAGTGTGGCAGAAAACGCCATGCGCAACACCACGCTTCGCCTGGCCCTGGGCATCCTTTCCGCCGTAGCCTTGGCTATGGGTATCATGGGTATGGCCCAGGCGCGCGATGCCCATGTGCTTCTGCTTCGGGTCAACGGCGTCATCAACGACATAACTGATGGCTACATTGCGCGCGGCGTTCGGAGGGCTGAGGAGGATGGCGCAAGGCTGCTCATCATTGAGCTGGATACCCCAGGTGGGCTTCTGGACTCCACAAGGAGCATAACCCAGAGCCTGCTGGATTCCCAAGTTCCAAACGTGGTTTATGTAAGCCCTTCTGGAGCCAGGGCTGCCTCCGCGGGAGCCTTTATCGCTGCCGCCGCCACCTTTGCGGTGATGTCGCCTGGGACAAACATCGGCGCTGCCAGCCCTGTAGCCAGCGGTGGCGAAGACCTGCCGGCTACCCTCAAGTCCAAGGCATTCAGCGACGCCGCCGCCGAGATGCGGGGCATAGCCGAGCTGCGCGGGCGGAACAAGGAGAAGCTGGAGGCCATGGTCACCCAGGCCATCTCCCTTACCGCAGAGGAGGCCCTGGCCTCGGGCGTGATAGACCTTGTTGCCGCCGACATGGGTGAGCTTCTGGCCGGACTCCATGGGCGGGAAGCCATCATCCGTCCGCCAGGCGGCCAACGCCTAACGTTGGATACCCAGGGGCTTGTGCTACGCACCATGGAGATGAGCCCTGTGGAGCGATTCCTGGGGTTTATCTCGGACCCCAACGTGAGTTTCCTGCTCCTGTCCCTGGGCGGGCTGGGCCTCTTGTTGGAGATGTTGAACCCCGGCATGGTGCTGCCTGGGGTGGCAGGAGCGATCCTGCTGGTGCTGGCCTTTCTTGCCCTGGGCAACCTTCCGGTCAATTGGGCTGGCGTGGCGCTCATGCTCCTGGCGGTACTCCTGGCAGTGCTGGAGCTCTACGTGGCAGGATTTGGCGCGCTGGGCGTTGGGGCCATCGTTAGCTTCGCCCTGGGGTCGTTCCTCCTCTTCTTTCACGCGGGCGGGCCTTCTCCCACAATGCCGCACGTGAGTGTAAGCCTCTGGGTCATGGTTCCCACGATGGTTATCCTGGGGAGCGGCGGCGCATGGTTGATCTCCACCATTATCCGGTCCAGAAGGGAACCAGCGAGGGAAGGCCCGTCGCCTCTTGTGGGCGCCACTGGATACACGCTGACGGAGCTTTCGCCCAGGGGCGTGGTGCAGGTAGGAAGCGAGCAGTGGAGCGCGGTGGCCGAGACCCGGGTAGGCATTCCGAAGGGCTGTGAGGTCCGCGTGACCCAGGCAAGAGGCGCTACCCTTACGGTAGCGCCGGCAAACGTGCCGCTAGTGGATGGTGGCGATGGCAATCCAGAGTAGGAGGCAGCGATGGCAATCAACGTTGTAAAGCAGTATGAACGGATGGTGGTGTTCCGATGGGGGCGCTACCAGGGACCGCCCCGAGGACCAGGGTTTCGTTGGACTTGGCCCATTCTGGAGGCCCGGAAGATAGTGGACCTGCGGGAGACCTTCATGGACATTCCCCGGCAGACGTGTATTACCAAGGACAACGCGCCGATAGGCGTGGACTTCCTAATTTACTTGCGGGTGATGGAGGACAATCCTGAGGCCACGGTCTTACAGGCGGCGGACTTTGTGGGGATGGCCAGGGGACTGGCCACTACCACGCTGCGCGCTGTTGTGGGTGACATGGACCTGGACGAGGTGTTATCCAAGCGCGACCAGGTGAACCTGGTGTTGCGTACTAAGCTGGACGAGGCTACTGAGGCGTGGGGCGTGAAGGTGACCAGGGTTGAGATCCGAGAGATAGACCCGCCCAGAGAGGTGCAAGAGGCCATGAACCGTCAGATGGCCGCCGAGCGCGTTCGCCGCGCTACGGTCACGGAGGCTGAAGGCGAGCGCCAGGCCGCCATCACACGGGCCGAAGGCTCCAAACAGGCGAACATCCTTCAGGCGGAGGGCGAAAGGCAGGCCGCCATCCTTCGCGCCGAGGGCAACCGCCAGGCTGCCATCCTCAACGCCGAGGGGTTCTCCAACGCCCTCAGGCAGGTAAACGAGGCTGCCCAGATTGCAGACAGCCGCACCATGAGCCTCCAGTACTTTGACACCCTCAAGCAACTTGGGCAGGGCGCTGCCACCAAGTTCATCTTCCCCATGGAGTTCACTGCCATGCTCCAGTCTTTCGTCAGCGGAATGGGTGGAAGGGGCGGGGGCGCGCCGCCACCTTCGGGGGCGTGAGACATTTGCCTAACAGCCGCTCACCTGCTATCCTCTGAGGGTTTCATGAAAGCTTATCAGCATAGGAAGGACTGAATGCAAGTAGCAGATGGGGTGTTTCAATTCAAGGTGCCCATGCCGATCCACCCAGGCATACCCGACGGCGGCCTGCGCTACACACTGGTGTACGCCGTACAGGTCCCTCGGGGCTGGGTGGTCATTGACGCCGGCCTGAACACCGACGAGGGCCTGGCCGCTTTCAAAGGCTACCTGAGGGACGCGGCCATTGAGCCTCACCAGGTCAAACTCATCGTCATCACCCACGGGCACCCTGACCACGCTGGCCTGGCCAACCGCTTCAAAGAGCTGACGGGCGCCCCCCTGGCCATGCATCGCCTGGACGCCGTCGCCGGCGACACCCCCATGGGCGGCCGCGACCCGGCGGCGGTGCGCCGGTGGATGCTTCGCTACGGTGTGCCAGAGGAGGAGATGGCAGGTGGCTTCATGCAACGCCCCAACCTAGCCGGCAACGACCACGCCGACACTCCCTGGCGTCCCTCTGACCCCAGGGTTGACATGCTGCTGGAAGGAGGCGAGGAGCTGCTGCCCGGTTCCGACTTGTGGGCCATCTGGACGCCCGGCCACTCCGCGGGCCACGTCTGCATCTACGACGGCCGCCGCAAGCTGCTCTTTTCCGGCGACCACATCCTGCCTACCATCACGCCCAACGTGAGCCTGTTCCCAGGCGACGAGGGCAACCCCCTGGCCACGTTCATGGACGGCCACAAGGAGCTACGCAAGCTAGACGCCGTGGCGGTGCACCCCGCCCACGAGTACTCCATGCCCGACCTGAAGAAGCGCATTGACGAGATCCTGGGCCATCACCAGGAGCGCATTGACGAGATCCTGGCTACCATGAAAGACGGCCCCCAGACCGCCTGGCACGTGGCTGCCTGTATCCATTGGAACGTAGCGCCCTGGGCGCAACTCAACCCCTGGACCCGCCGCATGGCCCTCCTGGAGACCCTGGCTCACCTGCAGTACATGGTCTCCGAGGGCGAGATTGTCAAGCAGGAAGCTGGCCCCCTGGTCACGTTCGCCAGATCCTGAGCCGGCTAAAAGGAAGAGGCCAGGGAGAGACTCGGATGATCGTGGTCAGTCGTTTCGTTGCAGGCGGCCCCGCGCCTGCGCTGCCAGGCGACAGCTCGCACCCGGCGCCTGGAGCCGCCGGACCAGCAGCCCAGCCAAGGTGATGCCATGGAGCTGACGAGCGACCTCCTGAGGGCCCAGGTCATCATCATTTACATCAGCCGCCTCCAGGTGGCCCTTTACCTGGATCGGCGCGCTGAGGAGGACGACGCTCCCCTGGCCCGCCTTGTCCCGCAGCAGGAGCTCCTGCTGGAGGGAAGGGAGGTCGCCTATCCTCTCACCACTGCCGCCGTGGCCGAGATAGAGCGTCGCCAGTTCCGCTCGCCAGACCCGGTGATGTTCAACGCCTACTTCGCCCAACTCAAGGAGCACCTGGAGGCGCGCATAAAAGAGGAGCGCCCCCAGTGGCCCGCCCCCGAGTTCGTGTGCCTCGCCCCCCACGCTGCGCCCATCCTGGTGCTGGCCCACAACCGGCCCTTCAATCGCCTGCTCCAGCAGGTGGCCGACCAGGGCCACCCCGGCTTTCTCCAGGAAGTGAAGGAGCAGATCAAGCGCCTCTACGTCTTTGAGCTGACCCGCCCCGAGAGCATACGCCACCAGAACGTGGAGCGTTTGACCCGAGACCTCCCCTTCGGCGAGGAGTGGGCCATCTTCGCCGCGCCGGAAAGGTGAACCCAATACCAAAGGTCCCAGGGGGTTGCCCTGAGGCCTTTGGCATCCTTAAACCTATGGCCTCTCCACCAACTGGACCAGCACTCCCCTGGCCGAGCGCGGGTGGATGAACACCTGGTCGCCGGGCTTATCGCCGCCGATAAGCTGCACCCCTTTAGCCTTGAGCGCCTGCACCCGCTGCGCCATGTTCTTCACCGCCAGCGCGATGAGGTACACGCCCTCGCCACGGCGCTCCAGCGCGCGGCCCACGGGGGTATCGGGCCCAAGGGGCTCCGCCAGCTCTATGAAGTGGCCGTCCTCCGTGCGGAAGAACGCTTGCTTTATGCCCAGGGCCTGGGACACGGCGGTGCGGTCAAACTTCATCCCCAGGGTGTCGCGGTAGTTGGCAGTGGCCGCGTCCAGGTCCTTCACCGCCAGCACCACGTGATCCAGCCACCGGTAGGGCGCGTCGGGATGGCTCGTATGGGGCTCTGACGGCCTGTCCGGCCAGACCCGCTGGGTAAGCTGGATGAACATGCCGCAGGCGTTACGCGGGTGGATGAAGATAGGCCCCCGGGGGGCCTCGGTGTTCACAAGGCGCACCCCCTTGGCCGAAAGCTCCGCCTTGGCCTCCTCCAGGCTGTTTATCTCAATGGAGAGGACATAGAAGCCCTCGCCGCGGCCCTGGATGGCCCGGTCTACGGCGTTGCCAGGCTCCATCGGCTCAATCAGGGCCAGCATCCGGCCGTCCTCGTAGTTAAAAAAGGCCTGGTAGATGCCCATGCCCGGCGACTGGGCAAACCGGTCAAACTTCATGCCGAGCTGGTCCCGGAAGATGGGTGTGCTCTCCTCCCTGCTCTTCACGGCGATGGCCAAGTGGTCCAGGGCTATGTAGCGCATGAACGTCCCCCTCTCAAAGATGGCTTAGTGTACACCAAAACGGAGCGAGGGGAAGGGGGGAAGACCAGTAAAGCAAGAACAACCGCCTATGCTTTCTGGAGAGACCTATAACCGCACGCTCTAAACAACTATGGTCTACAAGGCGAGGGACCTTGAGTTCTTGAACGAACCTTGGAGACGGGACATCAGCGATCCCCCTCTGTGCGATTCCGTTATTCTACTTTCCTTTATCAGCCAGAAACACCTTCAGCTTGGTTTCCGGCCTACTAAACATGGATGCCTATCAGAAATGACTGGCGGCGCCAACTCAATTATGCTGAAGAGGTTGTCGAGCCAACCTGGCCAACTCAATTATGGCATCTGCCCCTACCGCCAAGGCTCTTAATAGACTGACACTTTCCCCGGCAGAATCATGGCCGACAATGTTGTATTGTTCCTCGATGTAATCAAGGGCTTCTTTCAAAGATTTGAAACCGCTTCTTCGCGCGACGGTCTGTGCTCTTGGTCTCATAACCCAACTTTCATTCTTTCTGGGCCATGGGCTCCGCTGTATCACATTCCTCCCATGGCTCAAGGGTAGTCACAAGTTGGGCCATGGCGCCGTCGGGGTCAGCCATTGTTGCTAGTGATAGGCGATATGCAGCTTCAACCCGACCTTTCAAGATCGCCGCATCCGCATCTGCCGCTTCTATCTCAAGTGTCGTGAACCCAGAGTAATAGATATCAACACGCCAATGTGGAGGTCTAGTGGTCATGGGTGCTCCTCTGTTATGGTCGCGCAGTTATCGCGCCGAAACAGAGGAAGTCAAGAGGGGTTGACGTTAGCGGCCGAAGTGGTGGGTGTAGTGATATTCTAGGAACTCAACCTTGAGGACATGTTTCTGCAATTGCAAGGGCTGACCCTGTTGAGCCAGGCTGGGGTCAATACTCAGCACTGCCCTATTCTCGGGGTGGACCGCGATAACGCCATAGTCCATCATGGCGTGGTGGTTGGGACACAGGACAAGCATGTTGTTCTCAATGTCGGGGCCCTGGTGGGGGTTTCCTAGCGGACGGATGTGATGACATTCCACATATATGCCGCCCCTGGGTAAAGGAAAAGAAAAACCGCAGACTTGGCAGTGTGAGTCGTACAAGTATTTGAGGAAACGACTAAGGGCATTGTCTCTGTATATCTGCCTAACAACCGTTGTCCGTCGTACTGCTGGCCCTTCTCGCCCAATTCTTCGGCTTCCAGTGATATCCCCCTGTTCTTCCTCCAAATCAATTGCAGCTATGTTTTGGGCTGAGTTGAACCTCTTTGTCCAACTCAAAAAGGCGTCAAGGCCTAGAGTTTCCCAGTATTCCACGTTAGGTGTGAATCTCTCTCCTGTTACCTGGTTTACGTAGTCGATGAAGACTGAACTATCTCTATGCATCAGGCCCCGCGCCTGGGTTTCCCGCAATGAAACGCCTAGCTCTGTCTGGTAAAACTGTCGTAACCCTTGGACTAAGGAAATGTCTTCCCCTTGCAGACGCCGCTCAATGAGATTGAGGTAATGGCTAAACCCCAGCTCTACGGCGTCTGGATGTTCACGCCAGGAAAAACGCTCCAATGACTGTTCTTGCATTTAGACGTCTTAATGAAAAGCTGCGAAGTTGCTATGTCTGCAACACGAAGCGTGGTGAGTTGTCATGGCAGGTCAGATTAGACCAGCTTGGCCGTCATCTCTAACCTCATTTGTTGTCCCCTAGGATACATGCTCTTGTGCACAGGGTCAACGAGAAAGTACAGCGAAATAACCTCCCCCCACGCCTCCCCTCCTCCAAACGCCCGCCGTCGGCGTACCCTGTCCCCATAGGCATCCCCTTGCCATCGCCGCCTGCTCCCCAAGCCGCCTGGAGCAACCCAGCCCCTGATCCCTCTGCCCGCATGTTCGTATGTCCGCATGTCCGCGCTCCCGCCCTCTTGCCCGTTTGCCCGATTGCCCGCATACTCTCACTACCAACCTAAAACCACGGAGGCCCCCATGGTGCTGGAAGTGTTCCACGTCAGAGAGGAGGACGCAGTCCGGGTGCGGCACGAGGACTTGCGAGAGACGGTCGCGGCCCTCTTGCAGAAGGTAGGCGTCGCCCGCGCCGACGCAGAGTTGGCAACCGACGTGCTGGTGAGCGCCGACCTGCGGGGCGTGGACAGCCACGGCGTCTCCAACATGCTGCGCAGCTACCTCCAGGGCTACAACGAAGGCCGCCTCAACCCCCGACCCAACTGGCGCATCATCCGCGAGTCACCCTCCACCGCCAACATAGAGTGCGATGGCGGCCTGGGCATTATCATCGGCCCCAAGGCCATGGAGATCGCCATTGAGAAGGCCAAGAGGGTTGGCATCGGCGTCGTGACCATGGCCCACGGGCGGCACATGGGCATGGCCTCCTACCACGCCATGATGGCCCTGAAGCACGACATGATCGGCACATGCATGACCGCCCCCGGCGCCCAGGTGCTGCCCACCTTCGGCGCATTGGAGCGCCTGGGCACCAACCCCATCGCCGTGGCCGCCCCCGCCAAGGAGGAGCCGCCCTTTGTCTTTGACGCCGCCACCAGCACCGTGGCCACCAACAAGATCCAGCTTGCCCGCCGCCTGGACGCAGTGATACCCGCCGGCCTGATCGCCCAAAAGGATGGTACCCCCATTATGGAGGAGGGTAAGGTGCCATTGGAGTACAAGATGCTGCCCATGGGCAGCGTCCGCGAGCAGGGTTCCCACAAGGGGTACGGCCTGGCCTGCGTGGTGGAGGTCCTGTGCAGCGTGCTCTCCGGCAGCGGCTTCGCCGCCATGAACGCGCGAGGCATGGCCCAGCACTACGTGGCCGCCTACAGCATTGAGG
>JACQUH010000263.1 GCA_016210375.1 Chloroflexota bacterium | reverse complement strand
CTATGACCACCTTCAGCACGTCTTGAAGGAACGACGGAAGATAGGCGCCCCCCGCACGGAGGTAGGCCGTGTCCTGGCGGAAATGGAGGCGGCCCGGGCCGAGCTCATCGGCAGCCTCATTGGCCTCACCGACGAAGACCTGCGCACCGATATCTCCGAGGGCCGGGAGCTAGGCAACCTGCAACCCCGAGCCGGCCAGGAGCCGGAGTACACCATCAAGCGCCTGATTGAGCACGTCGTGGACATGGAGGAGATGCGCCTCGGCCACATCCGCCAGGCCCTGGAAGGCGGCGCTCCAGAACGCCGATAGGGCTCGCGGCGAAAGACTTGCGCTGGCCTCCAATAATCGCCTTGGCCCTGGCTAGTAATCACTTACGAAGATGGTCCGCCATCAAAGTCCCGTTCGTGGTGAGCTTGTCGAACCACGAACCCACCCTTCGACAGGCTCAGGGCGAACGGCTTTCTATCGTGCGCGTACTTTTGCAACCAGGTACTAGCTCAGGAGCCGACTGCCGGCAGGAGGGGTATCGATGGCAGTAGCCAAGATAGTACGCCATCCTGAACTAACGCCAGAAAGTGCAATGGAGGTCTTTGGACGCCACTTCCGTGGGAAGTATCAGGTGTACAAATACTATCGTTGGGCGATAGGAGGAAGAATGAGTTTCGTCGTAAAAAAGAGCGGTTGGACGGGAGTAATTGTGAGGCTGAAACAGGACAAAAACGGCACCTCTTTTGAGTACCATGCCTTCATACCAAGCTGGATAGTGGTCGCTCTTTTCGGCGGTCTCATCTTGTGGGTGTTGCTCCGCCCAGTTGGAAGGCGGCTAGAGGGTGAGGTGCACCAACTCATAGACAGCGCTGCCGAATTTAAGTAGTCCCGGATGTCCGATGCACTTAGCAATAGCAGGCTGCTGAAAAACTCCCAACCGGGAAATCAAAGCCTCGGAAGACCAAGGAGAGGTACGAATATGGCCATGCTAACGGCTTCCACGTAACGTATATGCATTGCCAATGGTGCCTGGAATGGAGGTCACGTAGCACTTCGTCAGTGTCTCACTCCACTGACAAATGGGTACCGCCTTATTCAGCACCCCACTAGCGCTAGCCTCCAATGATCGCCCTCGCCCTGGCCGGGTAGCTGGTGGTGATGCCATCTATCCCCAAGGCTACGAGCGCCCGTATGTCCTCAGGGTCGTCCGCCGCCCAGGGGAACACCAGCAGGCCCGCAGCGTGGGCCTCCTTGATGGCCTCGGGGCGCATGTCCAGCAGCATCGGGTGCAGCACGGTGGCGTTGGCCTCCTTCGCCAGCGCGACGTGGTCTATCACGTCGCCCCGGTAGCACACCCCCGTGAGCAGGCCTGGCTCCCTGGCCTTGAACCGCCGCGCACACACGTGGTCAAAGGAGAACACCTCGTGCTCGCCCAAAGCGTTGCACCGCTCCAGGACCCCCGTGACAGACGCCTCTATGCCCCTGTAGCGGAAGGGGATGTTCTTGATCTCAATGGCCAGGGCCACCCTCCCTTTGGCCCAGGCCACCACCTCCTCTAGCGTGGGCACCCGCTCGCCTGCGAACCTGCCCCCAAACCACGCCCCGGCGTCCAGCCGCCGTATCTCCGCTAGAGAGGCCTGGCGCACCAGGCCCGCGCCGCTGGTTGTCCTGGACAGCAGGTCGTCGTGGATGACCACCGGGTAGCCATCCGAGGTCATGTGCACGTCCAGCTCAACCACGTCGGTACCCTGCTCCACCGCCAGCCGAAAGGCAGCCATGGTGTTTTCCGGGGCCTCGCCCGAAGCGCCGCGATGGGCTATGACCAGGGGGCGCCGTTGGTCCAGCAGGTCGGTAATACCCAAGGCAGGCACCTCAAGAAGCGGTCTTCGGACTCCTCCAGCAGGATTATACCCCCGGCGCAGAAGGCCGTCAGGCTCTCTTCCGTGATGACCCTTTGAGGAATCGGTGTGATGCGGCATTGCCGCATCACACCGATTCAAACCTATCTTCTCCCCCTCCCCGTGCGGGAAGGGGACCACAGGGGGTGGGGTCGGAAGACATTTGGCAGATCATGTAGTGGACGACCACGAGCAGGCAGCACAGTGGGCATGACGGTGAGGCCACCCGCTTCTTTAGCAGATAGTGGCTTTCGCCCTTGCCAGGATGTTGTATTATTGTTGCGCCCTGAGGCAGCCCGGAAGCTGGAGCAGAGCGCCTCTCGGCCCTGATAGCGCGCGTATCAACCCCAAGAGGGAAAGGAGTCTCATGCGCCCCAACAAGGTCAAGCAGCTATGGAAAGAGGGGAAACCTGCCGTTGCCGGATGGCTTTCCAGCGGCAACCCATTTGTCGCCGAGGCCATGGCCCACGCGGGGTTTGATGCCATTGTCCTGGATTTGCAGCATGGCCCGGGCTTCACCACGGAAAAGGCCATACTGTGTATGCAGGCGATCTCCACAACGGACACCGTTCCCGTGTGCCGCATGTCCTGGAACGATCCCAAAGACATCCAGTTCGTGCTGGACGGCGGAGCCTACGGGATCATCGTTCCACTGGTGAACACCCGGGAGGAGGCTGAAAGGGCTGTGGGCGCGGCCAAGTACCCTCCCATCGGCTACCGGAGCACTGGGGCCAGCCGTGGCCGGTTTTACGGGGGGCCTGACTACGCACAGCACGCCAACGACGAGATCTTCGTGCTGACCATGGTGGAGACGATGACGGCCGTGGGCAATCTGGAAGACATGGCGAAGGTGAAGGGGCTGGACGGGTTCTACGTCGGCCCCAGTGACCTGGCCCTGTCCCTCGGCCTTCTGGGTACGCCCGACGTTCGCCATCACCCGCGCCACGCCGCGGCGAGCCAGCGGGTGGTAGACGTGGCGCGCGCCAACGGTTTAGTCCCCTGCCACCACGGCTCCGGGCCAGAGGAGGCCGCAGACCGCTTTGCGCAGGGTTTCCTGATGTGCCAGATAGGCAGTGATACGGGTTGGATCAATCAGGGCGCTACTAACGCGATCAAGGCTCTGGCCGAGTTTCGCGCCAAGATTCGTTAGGTTTCCCTCCCATCTTGTGCCCTAGCAAACATAGGTAGGGGCGAGGTTACCTCGCCCCTACCTATGTGACGGCGGACCCACTGCCATGCTCTCAATTCTCATCAACGCCGTTCTACCCGTCTTCGTCATCGCCGGCGTCGGCGTGCTGATGGGCCGCATCTTCAATCCGGACCCCAGGCCCGTCAGCCGTCTGGCCCTGTATGTGTTCGCCCCTGCCCTCATCTTCTCCTCCCTTTCCGCTGCCGACATCCAGGCGGGAGAGGTCGCCAGCGTCTTCCTCTTCCTGTTCATCCTGACGCCCATCATGTACGGCCTCTCGTGGGCCATTTCCTGGCAGCTCCGCTTCCGGGGCAAGGCCCGCAACGCCTTCCTGCTGAGCACCCTGTTTCCCAACGCCGTCAACTACGGGCTGCCCGTGTCCCTCTTCGCCTTTGGGCAGGAGGGCATGGACCGCGCCCTGCTGTTCCTGGTGCCGACTGCCCTGCTGACCGGCACGCTGGCCATCTATGTAGCCTCGGGAAGCGCTGGGGGCTGGCGGGGCCTCCTGCCCGTGCTGCGTATCCCCACCTTCTGGGCCACCGCGGCGGCCCTGGCCATAAACCCCCTGGACGTGACCTTACCCAATGCCATCGCCCGGCCCTTGCAGACCCTGGCGGGGGCGGCCATCCCCACCATGATCATGGTGCTGGGCCTCCAGCTTTCCCGCGCCTCCCTCAGGGAAGACCTCCTTCCCGGAAGCATCGCTGCCGTGGTGCGCCTGGTGGTAGGGCCCGGCGTCGCCTACCTGTGCACCCTGCTCCTGGGCATGCACGGCGTCACCCAGCAGGTGGTTATCGTCCTTTCAGGCATGCCCACCGCTGTCCACACCATCATCCTGGCCACGGAGTTTGACTCCCGCCCCAACCAGGTCACCAGCGCCGTGGCCATCTCCACGGGAGCTAGCCTGGTCACCCTGACGGTGCTCATCTGGACGGTGCAGCGGCTGCTGTGACCCCCACCGTGCCGGGAGCAGGGCCCTCCGTGGGGAGACTGCGCCCCTCTTGCCTTTGAAGGAAAGGGGCATGTCCGACCTCTCCCCCTCTAGTCCCCCTCTCCTTCCAGGAGAGGGGGACGATATTGTGAAGAATTGGTGTGATGCGGCAGCGCCGCATCACACCAATTCAAACCGTTCTTCTCCCCCTTTCCGTGCGGGAAGGAGGGTCAGGGGGTTAGGTGGAACGAGGTAACGAAGCGTTAGATGCACCACACTAGGCTCTCTTGCGACCCCGCAGGAAGACCACAGCCTCTATGAGCAGCAGGACGCCGGCGGCGGTGAGGACCACGGCCCCTCCCGCAGCCAGGTTGGCATAGAAGGCGATAGCCAGGCCCGCTAGCGCGCTGGCCACTCCAAGGGCAACCGCGGTCAACAGGGCGGCCCGCAGCCCCGTGGCCACGCGCAGGCTGGCCAGGACGGGGATGACGATCAGCGCCCCTACCAGCAGCACACCCACGATACGCATGGACAGGGTGATGGCCGCCCCGGTGAGCACCGCCAGAAGGATGCTGACGCCGTTGACCTGGACGCCCGTGGTGCGGGCGAGGTCGGTGTCAAAGGAGCTCTGGGCTAGCTCTGAGAACAGGGCAACGATGCTCCCCAGCACGACGACGGCCAGGCCCCCTGCCAGCCACAGGTCGCCGGCGTCTATGGTCAGTATGCTGCCGAAGAGGTAGCTGAAGAGGCCGACATTGAACCCGCCCGCCAGGCTGATGACCACCACTGCTATGGCCAGGGCGGTGTACAGGAATACGGCCATGGCCGCATCGCCCGGGAGGGCCTTTCGCAGGCGGAGCTGCTCAATAGCCACGGCGCCCAGGGTCGTGGACGCCAGGGCGACGCCCACGGGCATCGTGTGGGTCAGCAGGCCCACGGCCACGCCCATGAGGGCCACGTGGGAGAGGGTGTCGGCGATGAGGGAGAGGCGGCGCAGCACCAGGAAGATGCCCAGGGCCGGGGCCATGGCCCCCACCAGGGCCCCTCCGATGAGGGATCGCACCATGAAGTCGTACTCAAAGATTGCAGGCATGGCTAGCGGTGCTCGTGCAGGACATCGTGGAGGAGCACCTCCACGGGCAGGCCGTAAAGCTGTGACAGCTCGTTGCTGGTCAGGCTGTGGGTCGGGCCATGGAACACCAAGGTGCGGTTGAGGCAAGCGCAGGTGGTCGCCTCGCGCAGCATGGCGCCGATGTCGTGGGACACCAGGACGACGGTGATGCCCTGCTCCTGGTTCAGGCGGTGGAGCAGGCTGTAGAACTGCTCCTGGCCGGCCGTGTCCACTCCGGCCACAGGCTCGTCCAGGACCAGGAGCTCCGCCTGGCGCACCAGGGCGCGGGCGATGAGGGCGCGCTGCTGCTGGCCCACCGATAGCGCGCTGATGCGCCGGCCCGCCAAGGGAGTGAGACCCACGCTCTCCAGGGCCTCTAGTACCTCTGCCTTATGGCTCCGCCGGAAGAATGCCAGGGGGTCCAGGCCCTGGTACAATCCCTGGGCCACCACCTCCTCCACCGTGGCGGGAAAGCGCTCCTGGATACCCTCGGCGATCTGGGGGACGTACCCGACGCTCTTCCACGTTCGCAGGCGGTCGGGCGGCTGCCCAAAGAGGAGAACGCGGCCCCGGGTGGCACGTTCCAGCCCCAGAGCCAGGCGCAGGAGGGAGGTCTTGCCGCTGCCGTTGGGACCCAGGATGGCTACGAAATCCCCCCGGTTCACTGAAAGGGTGATGTCCTGTAGCACCGGCTCCAGGGCATAGGAGAACCACACCCCCTGGAACTCCAGGACAGGATGCTGGCCGCCATTGCCCGGCGGCGCCTTTCCCTCCCACCCATCCCCCGCTGCGTCCGATGGCTCCTCGCCCCTGGGGAGGACACGGAGGCTATCGTTGGGACCCGTGTGTTGCGTCATCCCGTACACTCCAGGGCCACTCTCAGGCTTTCCAAATTGGCCTCCATCACCGAGAAATAGGTTTCGCCCCGCTGGGACTCTTCGGGGGTCAGACTTTCCAGAGGGTGCAGGGGCAGTACCTGGGCGCCGATCTCCCGAGCCATGCCTCTGGCCATCTCCTGGCTGAGGATAGGCTCCACCATGATGTACCGCGCTCCCAGGGCTTTCAGTCTATCGGAGAGGGCGGCCAGATCTCCGGGCGCAGGTTCTGCCTCTGGGGAGAGGCCTGCGATGGGCACCTGCTCCAGGCCGTAGCGGGCCGCCAGGTGGCCGAAGGCGGCGTGGGAAGTCACAACGACCCTGCCTGCACACGTTCTCAGGCCGGCCTGGTAGCGCTGGTGCAGGGCAGAAAGGTCAGCCAGTAGGGCCTGGGCATTGGCGGTGAAGGCCTCCGCCTGGCCGGGCCGGGCCTTTGCCAGGGCCTCCTGGACCAACCTGGCCATGGTTTGGGCGTCAACAGGATCCAGCCACAGGTGGGGGTCCAAAGTGCCATCGGGCAGCCGCAGAAGGTCTTGAGGTGCGGCCTGTACCACCACCTGGGAGGGGCTGTCGGGCTTCAGAGCCCTCTCCACCCAGGGGTCAAACCCTCCGCCGGCATAGGCCACCACCTCGGCCTCCTTCAGTTTCCGTATGGCTGCGGGGTCCGGCTCGTAGTCGTGGGCCTCCACGCCGGCGGGCACCAGATTGGCCACCGCCACGGCGTCACCCCCGATGCGCCCGGCGAAGTACTCCAGAGCGTAGAGAGTAGTGACCACCGAGACCGGCCCCGCGCCTTGCTGGGCAGAGGTCTTGTCTCTCCCGCAGGCTGGGGCGGCAAGGGCCAGGAGCGCCAGGGCCAGCCCTATCCCTAATGGCCTGCGACCCTTTCCGATCGTCGCAAGCCATCTAGTGATACTTTGTATCATTAATTGCCCTTTGAGAGAGGAGTTGGACGATGCTGGAGAGGACAAATGCCGTGCCGCTCTACCTGTCCAGACACCCCTGGCAGGTGATGTAAACCTCCAGGCGGTGGCCGACAATCTGGCCGGGGATCTCCGCGCCGATGGCCCGCATGAGTCGTTCCATAGTAGAGTCGCGGAAATCGCCCACGGTGCCGCACTGGGTGCAGACGGTATGGTGGTGGTGGTCAAAGCGGGCGAGGGTATACTTGGGTGCGCCGTTGGGCAAGGCGAGCTTACAGAGGATGCCGGCCTCCAGCAGCAGGCGGACGGTGCGGTAGATAGTGGCGCGTCCGACGCTGGGGAGCTCGCCACAGAGCTGTTCGGCGCCGAAGCCCTCGCCCTTGCGTTCCAGGAGGCGCACCACATCCCGCCGGGGGCCGGTGATGCGGTAACCCCGGTCCTCCAGGATGGCTAGCAAGTCAGGCGGAGAGAGGCGCGTTGGAGCCATGATACGCTGTATCAATTATATCCAAGGATGGCGGCATGTCAAGGCTGATGCTAGCCAGGCGCGTGCTACGGGAATGATTGACCTCACCATCACCCCTTCGGAATGCTTGATGTGTCGTCATGGTGTTTCCACTGTCTGGCGTCTTGACCTGACCCCTTTGAGGCTGTCCGAAAATGGCTTTGAGGAGGAGGTAGAGAAAGGATAGGATAGGCTGGCAAGGAGGGCAACCGTGTCGGAGTTCAAAGAGTATGTTCAGCATCAGGCGATGCTCCTACCGCCCATGGCACGAGCGCCCCCGACGCTACGGTGATGCTGATGAAGGAAGGGAACTTGGGTGTGGGCTACAACGTGCCGTTGGCCACCGAGGACCAAGTTATGGACTTCCTGTAGACGGTGGAAGGCAGGGAATTATTCCAGAGGAGGAAACACGACGTTGAACCCACCTTCGGGGACATCAAGCACACCAGGGGATTCAGGAAACTGCTCCCACGCGGCATGGCCAAAGCGACCACGGAGCTGGCCTGGTAGCTATTGCCCACACCATCAAGAAGATAAGAAGCAGGCTGGGACCCCGCCAACGCGGGTGAGCTGGGCATAACAAAGCCCAATCCCTCACCCAAAAACCCGGTCCTCCGGCGCAACCAGTGCTGTTCAACCACCAAAAGCTGCTCTGATTGAGCTTTCGGACATCCTCCACAGGGGGTGAGGTCAAGACCCTATCCAGAGGAACACCGTTTGCTTCTGGGTGTTCATGGCTGCCCCTGGCACTAAAGTGCCAGGTTCGGATTTGGTTACCCCCCGACTGATGGTCATTTACAAGATAATCTGCCAATTGGGTTCCGACCTAACCCCCTCTGGCTCCCCCTTCCCCCAGGGGAAGGGGGAGAAGATTGGTTTGAATTGGTGGGATGCGGCCTGGCCGCATCCCACCAATTCTTCACGATCCAGAGAGAGAGAGGGGCAGATGAGGGGTGAGGTCGCCTATAGCTCTAGCAGGGTCTCTGCGTTGCCCCGCAGTACCATGCGCCTCTCCTCCTCCGTCAGGGGCATCTTCATGATGCGCTCAACGTCCGGCGTTGGGTCGCCGGTGGCCCAGTCGCTGCCGAATAGGATGCGGTGGACGCCAAACCGACGGAACAGGGCGGCCATCTCGTCGTCGGAGGGCCCGCCCTGGCGAAGGCGGACGGAGCCGCAGCAGTCAAAGAGCACTTGGGGGAAGGCGTCGGCCACCTGCAGGGCCTCTTTCTGGTAGATGCCGCCGCCCAGGTGGGCCAGGATGAGCTTCAGGTTGGGGAAGGTCCGCAGCACGTCCGCGCCCATGCTGGGGTGTGCGTGGCTGCCGTCGGTGCCGCGGAAGGCCCCGGTATGGGTGAGGATGATCATGCCCTCTTCCTGGGCGGCGCGGTAGGCGGGGTACAGGCGCGGGTCGTTGATGGAGATGCGCTGCACCTCCGGGTGTAGCTTGATGCCCCGGGCGCCCTGCTTCCGTTTCTCGTGCACCTCCTTGGCCATGGTCTCCCCGTCCATAACGGCGTCCACGCCGATGAAGGCGAAGAGCCTGGGGTCGGCGCGGGCCAGGTCGCAGGTCCAGACGTTGCGGTTCTGCACACGCCCCACCATTTGCAGGCGGATAGGCTCCTCGGCGTCACGGCGCTGCGCAGGGGTGTACTCCTTGGGCAGGCGGGCGCGGGCGGCGTCCACCATGTCGGCCACGGGGGTGAAGTTCATCATGGCGGCGTGGGTCATGCCCACCTCTTGCATGTAGGGGTGCAGCTCCTCCGGGGTGCCGGCGTAGCCCGACGAGCCGACGTCGCCGCCCTTGGCCTGCATCCCAATGGCCCGGGTGGGATAGGTGTGTATGTGGATGTCTATGAAGGGATAATCGGCCATGCCTGCCTCCTTACTTGCCGTGGGTTAGATGAGACTTGCCCCTCATCCCAGCCTTGCGGGGCTTTGTTCCGAAAGTCCTTTGACCTCACCCCCTGTATCCCCCTCTCCTGCAGGAGAGGGAGAGTTTGAGTCTGGGGACACCCCAGACCCCGGCAGGAAACCCAAGGTTTCCTGCACCGTCCTGACTTTTGGTGCAAAGCCCCCTTGAGGAGAGAGGACTAAGAAACTATCTCAATATGGCTTTCTGCACCCTAGCCTGTACGTCATCAACCAAGTACTTGTGCTGGTGTGGTACTGATCTCTTCCCCTGTGGTCCCCCTCTCCGTTACGGAGAGGGGGACGATGATTCAAACCAATCTCCTCCCCCTTCCCGTGCGGGAAGGGGGAGCTAGAGGGGGTTGGGTTAGTCAGTCAAAGACCTTCAGGGGGCGGTACACAAGCATTTTGAGAGACTTGTTTGGCGCCAGGGCTACGCTCCACAACAACAGACGTTGCCGGCTACGGTATGTCCTGCCACAGCTCCACCAGCACGCCCATGTTGCTGCGGGGATGGAAGAAGGTCACGCGGCTGCTACCAGGGCGCGCGGGGCCAAGCTCGCCAAGCTGCTGGAGGCCGGCGGACCGCAGGCGGCCAGCGTCGTAATCCAGGTCCTCGGAGTAGAAGCACACGTGGTGAAGGCCCGAGCCCCGGCTGGCCAGGAAGCGGGCGGTTCCGCTGGCCTGGTCCTGGGGCACGCTCACCTCAATGATGGACTCGCCGATGGGGAACTCCAGGATGCGCACATTGTCGCTCCGGACGAAGCGCCCGCCGGGCAGGGGCGTACGCCTTTCGTCCACTGGCAGGCCATACTGGTCGCGGAAGAGCCTGAGGGCCTCCTCCGGGGTGGCGCAGACGACGCCAGCGTGGTGCAGGCGAGTGAACTTGCCGCCCTGTCCCCTGGGCGGCGGAGGAACGACGCCGTTGACGGGCATGTTCTGCCAGACCTCCAGAAGGAAACCCAGGTTGCTCCGTGGGTGGAAGAAGGCGACGCGGGAGCCGCCATTCTGGTCCCGGCTGCCGGTGGGCCCCAGGATGAGCTGCTGGCCTGCGGCTTTCAGCCGCCCCACGTCGGCGTCAATATCGTCGGAGTAGAGGCACAGGTGGTGTGGGCCGGGGCCGCGGCGGGCCAGGTAGCGCCCCGTGCCGCTGTTGGGGTCGTTCGCCTTGTTCACCTCCAGCTCGCTCTCCCCCACCGGGATGTCCAGGATGTGCACGTCGTCCAGGGGCACGTGCCGCCCGCCGGGGAGGGGCGAGCGGGCCTCGTCCACCCTGAAGCCATAGGTGTCCACCCAGAGCTTCCTGGCAGCTTCCAGGTCGCCCACCACAAGGCCCACGTGATGGATCCGTGTAAACATGCTTCTCTCTCCCAAGGAACGCCCGAAGCTGCTTGCAAGAGCTCAGGGCCGCCTTCATTTTGCCGACTTGAGCCACTCCTCCCAGTCGCCGATGGCCTTGAGACCTTGCAGGTAGCGTCCCCGGTTGCGGTTGTACCCAGCAGCCAGGCGCGCGGTCATCTGATGGTGCTCCTCCACAGCCTCGCGCACCGGTTTGGCGGGCACGCCCAGGGCCATCATGTTGGCGGGGACGTTGGTGCCTGGAGTGAGGACGGCCCCAGCGCCAATGACGGCGCCATCGCCGATCTCCAGGGGGCCATAGACCATAGCGCCGTTGCCGATGAGGACGTTGTCTCCCACCTTGCACCGGTGCACGAGGCAGAGGTGGGCAACCACGCAGTTCTTGCCGAGAATGGTCTCCTCGTGGATGATGGAGCCGTCCTGGATGTTGGTGCCTTCGCCGATGACGATCTTGCCGGCGTCGCCCCGCAGGACGCAGCCAAACCAGACGCTGGCGTTGGCGAGGACCTCCACGTCCCCTATGAGGACAGCGGTGGGGGCGATGAAGGCGGTCTCGTGGACTCTGGGGGTGAGGCCATCAATGGTGAAGAGCACTCGGCACCTCTCGTGGCCCGGCCATGCCCGGGCAAATGTGGCCTCATGGTAGGGAGGGCAGGGAAGGCTGTCAATAGCACGCCTTGACCGGTCACTGTTTTTCGTGCGTTGAGCGAGCTCGGAACCTGGCACTTATGGTCATAGAAGGAATATGGTGACATACTTGCTTTCGTGGTCGGTGGCGCAGCTTTCACCCTCGCCCTTCCCTCTCCCATCAAGGGAGAGGGGTTTGCCCGGTACTGACCGGGTACATGGGTAACAGGTAGAGTGAACGGCAAGGAGGTGTTGCCTTGTCGTGGAAAGAGACCTGTGCCATGAAAGAACGGAGGCAATTGGTGAGTTTGTTCCAAACGGGGAAGTACTCCGTGGCTGAGTTGGCCAAGGAGTTTGGCGTGAGCCGCAAGACCGCCTATAAGTGGCTGGGGCGTTTTGCCGAAGCGGGCGTCTCGGGGCTGGAGGAGCACTCCCGTGCTCCCCACCAGCATCCCAACGTTACACCGCTGCCGGTTGTCCAAGCCGTCCTGCAGGCCAAAGCAGACCACCCGAGCTGGGGTCCAGCCAAGCTGTTGCCCCCCGCCGGCGGGGGGCAACAGCTTGGCTGCTGCCTGGCCCGCCGTCAGTACCCGTGGGAGCATCCTGGCCCGTGCGGGGCTGGTGAAGCCCCGTCACCGCACGCTTCGCTCCCTGCTACCTGGATGCAAAAGTGTGAGGCAAGTGTAGTGGGTAGGCAGATGTTTAGCAATGGCGGGAAGGCCATGGCGTTGGCCCTCTTCTCCCTACGGGGTGATGGGTAGAAACCGGGAACCGCAGGCAGCTCCCTCTGGGCGGGCCGATGCCGTGAGGCCGGGTGGAGCGAGGAGGGGTGTCCTCGTCCTCGGCGGACAAGAAGGCCTGCGCCCGTTGACCCTTGTAGCTCGCAGCGCCTTGCGTCGGTTGCCGCCACTGCTATACTAGGGCCGTCTTTGAAAGGATAGCTATGAATATACAAATCCCAGCAGGCACGCCACCTTTTGTCGTCCACGTCTCCCCGTCGCATCTCGGGCGCGTCTACCCCGTGTGCCCCAATCTGGGGAACTGGCAGTACCTGAGCAATATGGCCTCGGCGCGCGCTGAGCTGGCGGCGGCGACCCCGGGCCACGGGCCTGGGGTCGGTGGGTCTCCCCTTTTCTACGTGGTGGGAGGCTATGACGGCTCCAATACCCTTCAAACGGTAGACACCATGCAGCCTGCCCTTGGCCCCGTGGCCGGTTGGGCCTCTCTGGCCCCCATGCCTACGGCCCGTCGCGCCCTGGCAGCCGCATGCCTGGATGGGAAGCTGTACGCGCTGGGAGGAATCACCCCGTCCTCCCCGGGAACGCCATTTCTTACAGTGGACACTGTGGAGGAGTACGACCCCGTCAACCATCGGTGGAATAGAAAGGCCCCCATGCCGACGGCCAGGAAAGATCTGGCTGCGGTGGAGCTGGGCGGCAAGATATACGCCGTAGGCGGAGCGGACTGGGGCAGTGGCACTCCGATGCTAGCGACGCTAGAGGTGTACGACCCCGTCCTGAACCGGTGGGATGCTTTGCATCCCATGCCCACGGGCCGCCAGGGGCTGGCGGCTGTGGCCATAGACGGTCTGCTGTATGTGGTAGGTGGATTGGGCTATGGGCAAGGCCAGGCAGGGCAGACGCTGGAGGCGTATAACCCGGCCACCGATACCTGGGTGGCCCGGAGCCCCATGCCGACGGGTCGCGTGGGCCTGGGAGCCGCGGCATTGAACGGCAGGCTGTATGCGATGGGAGGCAACGGCGACGGGCCATTTCAACCAATCACTCGCTTGGCCTTCCGGCCACTTTCCGTGGTGGAGGCCTATGACCCCACCACCGACAGCTGGTGCATCGCTCCCGACATGCGTTCTCCCCGCGCCTACTTTGCTGCTGTGACGCTCACACACTACTATTCGTATCTTGAGCATGTTTTCTCTATGGAGATCATCTATGCCATAGGCGGCTATTCAGGGCTTACCGGGCCAGAGGGAGGACAGCAGACCCCTTTGCTCACCGCGAGTGTAGAGGTGTATCCAAGCTTCCCACCCCCTCCACTCCCATCCCCGGGATCCTAGGCCCCCAAGGGCAGGCATGGGTAGGTGGTATTACACCTCCCCCACCGGCGCTCAGGCCACCGAAAGCCGGTGCGCCGCCGCAGCATTGACACCCCTTTGGGATGGAGTATCATTTCTGAGTAGGGTGGTCGGGGCGGCGTGGTCGGCGCGGGTTTTCTAGCTTTCAAGTCCCACAGCGGCTCTTTCCCCCAGATCGGAGGTCCCATGGCCTATCTTTTCCGCTACGCCCGCTGGGACGGCACGCAGCGCATCTTTGAGCTGGACCAGGACACCGTCATGGACGAGCTGTCCGAGGACCTCCTGGCCCACGGCGACGTCCAGCGCGCCCTGCGCAACATGTTCCAGCGGGGCATTAGAGGGCGGGAAGGAGACAGCCAGGAGGGCCTGCGCCAGCTTCGGGAGCGCCTGCGCCAGCGCCGGCAAGAGAACCTGGACCGGTACAACCTCAACTCTGTCTTCAAGGACATCCAGGAGAAGCTCCAGAACATCGTGAAGAAGGAACGGGAAGGCATTGACCGCAGGGTGCAGGAGTCGCGACAGCAGGCGGCGGAGAACGCCGACCTGGAGCCGCAGCAAAAGCAGAAGCTGCTGGACATGATGGAGCAGCGGGCCAACCGCAACCGGGAGCGCCTGGACCAGCTTCCCGAAAACCCGGGCGGCATGATCAAGGACCTGAGCAGCTACGACTTCATGGACGACGAGGCGCGCCAGGAGTTCCAGGACCTGCTGGACTCCCTGAAGAAGCAGATGATGCAGAACTACTTCCAGAATATGAAGCAGCAGCTCCAGAGCCTCACGCCCCAGGACATGTCCGCCCTGCGGGACATGCTGAAAGACCTGAACCAGATGCTGCAGGACAAGATGATGGGCCGGGAGCCCAACTTCCAGGGGTTCATGGACAAGTGGGGCCAGATGTTTGGGGACAACCGGCCCCAGAGCCTGGAGGAGTTGATGGAGCAGATGGCCCGCCAGATGGGCCAGATGCAGTCCCTCATGGACAGCATGTCCCCCGAGATGCGCCGGGAGCTGGAGCAGATGATGGAGTCCCTGCTGGACGAGGCCACCATGGACGAGCTTGCCCAGCTCGGCATGGCCATGGAGCAGCTCTTCCCCATGGACGACCTGCGCGGCCAGTACCCCTTCATGGGCCAGGACGACATGACCTTGGAGGAGGCCATGCGCCTCATGGGCACCCTGCAGGGCATGGACGAGCTGGAGCGGCAGCTCCAGGATGTTATGAGCCAGGGCAATATCGCCGACCTGGACCTGGACAAGGTGCAGGAGCTGCTGGGAGAGGAGGCCCGCCGCGCCGTGGAGGAGCTCCAGCGCGTCACGCAGATGCTGGAGGACGCCGGGTACATCAAGCGGAAGGGCGACAAGCTAGAGCTGGCGCCCCGGGGCATCCGAAAGATTGGCCAGAAAGCCCTGCGAGAGGTGTTCTCTCAGCTCAAGAAAGGGCGCATCGGCCAGCATGAGCTTCACGACCGTGGGCTGAACGGCGAGGACACGGGCGATACCAAGCTATACGAGTTCGGCGATCCCTTTGACGTGGACTTGCGCCGAAGCATCATGAACGCCGTGGAGCGCAGCGGGCCTCAGGTGCCGGTGCACATGACCAGGGAGGACTTTGAGATCCACCGCCGGGAGCAGATCACCGAGGCGGCCACCTGCCTGCTCCTGGACCAGAGCCGCTCCATGGGGATGTTCGGCAGCTTCCTGGCTGCCAAGAAGGTGGCCCTGGCCCTCTACACCCTCACCCACAGCCAGTTCCCCCGGGACAAGCTGTGGGTCATCGGCTTCTCCGACTACGCCGTGCAGCTCAAGGGGGAAGACCTGCCAGAGGTGACCTGGAACGCCTGGGTCTCCGGCACCAACCTGCACCATGCCTTCATGGTCTCCCGCCAGCTCCTGTCCAGGGAGAAGGCCGCCACGCGCCAGATCATCGTCATCACCGACGGCGAGCCTACCGCCCACATAGAGGGGAGCCGCGCCTACTTCGCCTACCCGCCCAGCCATCGCACCATTCAGGAGACGCTGAAAGAGGTGAAGCGCTGCACCGAGGCGGGCATCGTCATCAACACCTTCATGCTGGAGAGCAGCTACTACCTGCTGCACTTCGTTGACCAGATGACCCGCATCAACCGCGGCCGCGCCTTCTACACCAACCCCGACAAGCTGGGCGAGTTTGTCCTCGTGGACTACCTGAACAACCGCCGCAAACGCGTTGTGTAGGCTTGCTACCAAGAGAGGATTCCCCTTCGGCATTGTTCCCTAAACCCCAAGAGAGGCTGACATGGGGAAGCGCAATATGCCTCCGTTGAATGGATATAAGAACATAGCACTAGCAAAGGCAGCAGACAAAGCTGTAGTGAGGCTTTTCCAGCCTGAGGACGCATTTACGCCTCAGGCTGCTGCTGTACTACTGGCGAAGGTAGATGCTGTTGCGCGCACTCATCATGCGCCGATGGTGTTGACCGCGGGCGGTTTTGTAACCGTAATTGCACAGAGAGATGGCAATCTGGCTGCACTCACTGCCATCGCAAATCAAAGCCTTACTGGAATCTTGCCACTGCTTCCGCCAAACAGACCATATGACCTTTGCATTGGTATTGACATACTCCGTCCCCTTGGACGTACTCCCGCGCAATTTGCTGCCTTTGTGCCATCAAACGCAGGGCCAAACACCATAGTTTGGAAGAGTTACCCAGTTGGTGAAGAAGCAAGGGGGCTGCCGGGTTTCGGTACTCCCCAAGGTTTCTTGTCTCCCCGTCACATTGCGGCGACACACTTAGGTTCTGTTGGCGTGATGGTGTGTCATGATGTTCAGGCTTTTAACCATAGGAACCAGACCAACGTCGGCAATGCAACGCCGAGAAGGCTAGTTATCACCAACATGACGATGGCTTTCACGCGGGCTAAGCCAAGGTCGGTCCTTAATCTTGTTCACTGGATTGAAAAACTAGGTAACACCCGTACCTTCCATACATCCTACCGAACGTTACATGGTGATCACCCGTGGCGGCCTATTTCTTACGGGGCGTTTGGTTATGGACAAGGAATAAGAAATGGGCAGCTTTCAGCCGCAATCGCGGGGATGAAATGGCCCGCAAGTCTGCCAACTACTGATGTAATAATTTCCTGAAGAGACGCACTACAAGCGGAAGCGTGAAGTCACTGGCAACCTTGGTCTTGCAGGGGGCGGGTTCCAAACCCGCCCCTGCATCGTAAGCACATCCGCGTAGGGGCGCAGCATGCTGCGCCCCTACGTCGCCCAGGGCAGAGCGCACCAATCTGGAGGGCGGAGCGCCCACGTATGGTTACCTTTAGAGGCCCCCCTGGGAGGTGGGGGGGTGGGCCTCCGGCAGAGGAGGCCCCCTCCCTCTCCATCCTGCACCTGATAGAGAACCATACGCTGGACTCGGCCACGGCCGCCCTGCTCTGGCTCTTCGTGGAGCGCAAGGCGTCCCTCATCGTGGCCTCGCCGCCCCGGCTGGCGGGCAAGACCCCCACCCTCATGGCCCTCCTCGGGCTGCGGCGGCCCGAGGTCCAGCTTGCCTACACCCAGGGCCAGAGGGAAGATTTCTCCTTCCTGAAGCAGACGGAGCCTTCCAAGACCTACATCCTCTGCAACGAGATCAGCCCACACCTTTCCGTGTACCTCTGGGGCGAGGGCGTGCTGAGGGTCTTCCAGGCGGTAGGCCGCGGCTACTCGCTGGGGTCCACCATGCACGCCGACAGCCCCCAGGAGGTCATGGACGACCTGCGCCATCCGGAGGTGGCCGTCCCCCCAGATCTGCTGCGCTGCCTGGACCTGGTCGTCAACCTGGAGGCTGGCTACACGCGCAGGGGCGTCCTTCGGCGCGTGCGGGAGGTATGGATGCAGGAGGCCACCTCTGCCAGGGAGGCCCTGTCGTTCCGGGCCATCGCCCGCTGGCAACCTCACGAGGACACCTTCGCCCTTGACCAGTCGCCACAGGGCCTGGAGGCAGTGCAGAAACGGCTAGGGCTGTCGGGCGACATGGAAGCGGAGCTGCGGCGTCACCAGGATGCGCTGGAGGGCTGGCTGGCGGAGGGTGTGCGGGGCTACAACGAGGTGCGGCAGAGGGTAGAGGCCTTCTACCGGGGCATGGGGTAAACGGACTTAGGAAGCAGTGTGATGCGGCCTTGCCGCATCACACTGCTTCAATTCTATCTTCTCCGCCTTCCCCTGCGGGAAGGGGGAGCCAGAGGGGGTTAGGTCG